>CANGHW010000008.1 GCA_947453695.1 Opitutia bacterium | reverse complement strand
CTGGATCAGTACGCAAGTTGCGCTGGTTAAGGCCGGGCTTGCCCCGGTCCTCCCGCGTGTCGCTGTCGCGACCCATCACCATCAGGCGTTCCCCGTTGCGGCTTAACCGCCTCGGATATCACCCTGGATTATGCAACAAAGCCGTTTGGGACGACTGGGCTGCGCAGTGCCGCCCTACCTCGGGCAACTTCCGGCCCGCCGCCGACTTTGCGGCGGCTTAGCACGGCCGGAATCATACTCCGTCTCCTTGTTCCAACACCCCTTGGCGTAAGTCTTACCCGTAACGGCTACGTAAATTTTCGGTTAGCATTACCCCCCGAACTTGCGTCAATGTCACCACACGCCTCTGATGGCGTCCTCACCGCGTTCGCCCCTCCCCTCCCCCGCGAAGCTTTCTCCTTGGATTCACAGCATACTTCTCTGCGCCGTATGAACCTCCCCCGCTCAACCGCTGCCCGCCTCGTCTCCGTCTTGGTTACCGTCGCCGCGCTTCTCTCGCCGGCCGTCCGCGCCCAAGAGCCGCGCCTCGCTAATATCTCTACCCGCGCCGCCACCGGCCCGGGCGCCGCGGTCCTCACCGCCGGCTTCGTCGTCGGCCCCGGGGCCAACAAGCAGATCCTCATCCGCGCCATCGGCCCGACCCTCGGATCCGCCCCGTTCAACCTCCCCGGCACCATCGCCGATCCGAGCCTGACGATCTATAATAGTTCCAACGTCGTCATCGCTACCAACGACAACTGGGCCACTCCCGTCGGCACCGGGGCCGCTACTTCCGCACAACTCACTGCCGCGTTTTCCTCTGTCGGCGCCTTTGCACTCGGTGCGACCAGTCGCGATTCCGCCGTCCTTGTCACCCTTGCCCCGGGCAACTACTCCGCCCAAGTCACCGGCCCCGGCACTACCACCGGCATCGCCCTCGTCGAAGTCTACGAGGTCGGCGGCGCCAACGCCGGCGCCAAGCTTCTTAACACCTCCACCCGTCTCACCGTCAGCTCCACGTCAGCCCCCATCATTGGCTTTGTCGTCGGCCCCGGTAACGGCACCCGAAAGCTCCTCGTCCGCTCGTCCGGTCCGGCTCTCGCCGCCTTCGGTCTCACTGGCACACTCGCCGACCCATCGCTGAAGATCACGAACTCCACCGGCACTGTCCTCGCCTCCAACGACAACTGGGGCACCCCCTCCGACACCCGTGCGGCCGACACCCTCGGCCTCACCAACGCCTACGGCCTGGCCGGTGCGTTCGCCTTCCCCGCCGGATCGAAAGATTCCGCTCTCCTCGTCGACCTCGCTCCCGGCAACTACGGCATTCAGGTCGCCACCCAGGATGGCACCGCCGGCCTCTCCCTCATTGAGGTTTACGATCTCACCCCCGCCAACCCGCCCACCGTCACCATCGCCGCGACCGACGCCTCGGCCGACGAATCTGGCAACAATCGCGGCGAGTTTACGGTATTCCGCACGGGCGATCCCGCCCTGCCGCTCGCTGTTAATTATGGCGTCGGCGGTTCGGCAGTTAACGGATTCGATTACCCCGCCCTCCTCGGCACGGTCACCATCCCGGCCGGCGCCGCGAGCGTGAAGATTCCCCTCTCGCCCAATCCCGATGTGCAAAACGAAGGCACCGATACCGTCGTCCTCACCCTCGCCACCGGCCCCGGTTATCTCATCGGCGGTCAAGCCTCCGCCACGGTCAGCATCGCCGATAGCCCGGCCACGCTCTATGTCGCCAGTGTCCGCCCCACCACCTCGGCCCTCAGCGGCTCCACGGCCTCGGGCACCGCTTCCATTCTCCTCAGCTCCAGCGGCACGCTCGCCGCCGTCAATGTCTCTTTCTCTAACCTCAGCTCCTCCCTCACCAACGCCTACCTCGTGCTCGGCACCAACGAAGACTTCGTCTTCCCGCTCGGCACAGTCGGTCAGGTCAACGGCGCCCAATGGAACTTCACCCCCACGGCGCAATACTCCAGCACCGCCCTGCTCGATGCGCTAAAGTCTGGCAATATCGCGGTCCGTCTCGACACCGCCAAGTTCCCCACCGGTGAGGTCAAGGGCGCCTTCATCCAAGGCTCCGGCTCGCGCACCTTTACTCCCCCCGCCGCCGCGCCCGCCGTTGCCCTCACCAACGTCACCGCCACCGACGCCGCCCGCTTCCTGACCCAAGCCACCTTTGGCCCCACCAAGACCGAAATCGACGCCCTCACCGGCGGTAGCATCGACAAGTGGATCACCGATCAGCTCGCCCTTCCGTTCTCGTCTCACCGCGCGGCCACCATCGCTGATCGCACCGCCTTTGGCGGCAGCAGCAGCTACACGAACTGGAACGCGATCCACATGCCCAATCGCCAGTCTGCCTGGTTTAAGCTCGCCCTCACCGCTCCCGATCAGCTCCGCCAGCGCGTCGCCTACGCCCTCAGCCAGATCCTCGTTGTCTCCGACATTTCCCTCGGCGATGACAACCGCACGGAGCCCCTCGCCAACTACTACGACATCCTCGGTAATGGCGCCTTCGGCAATTTCCGCACTCTGCTCGAGCAGGTCACCCTCAGCCCCATGATGGGCGAATACCTCAGCTCCCTGCGCAACTCCAAGGCCGATCCCGCCACCGGCACCACGCCGGATGAGAACTACGCCCGCGAGATCATGCAGCTCTTCACCATCGGTCTCTCCCAACTCAACCCCGACGGCACCCTCGCCCTCGGCTCCGACGGCCTCCCCGTCGCCACCTACGACCAGACCACCATCACCGAGATGGCCAAGGTCTTTACTGGCTGGGCCTACCCCTCGACGAACCTCACTGCCTTCCGCACCGCCGGTTCGAACTACATCAGCCCGATGCAGCTCTTCCCGGCGTTCCACGACGATACGATCAAAAACATCAGCCCCGTCAGCGCTACTCCCATACCCGCGGCCCAAGGCGGCACCAAGGACCTCCAGCTCGCCCTCGACGCCCTCTTCACTCACGCCAACACCGGTCCGTTCGTCTCGAAGTTCCTCATCCAGCGCCTTGTCACCAGCAACCCCAGCCCCTCCTACGTCTACCGCGTTGCTCAGAAATTTGCCGACAACGGCTCCGGTGTCCGCGGTGACCTCGGTGCCGTCGTCCGCGCCATCCTTACCGACTACGAGGCCCGCTCACCTGCCGTCGCCAGCAACGCCACCTACGGCAAACTCAAGGAACCCCTCCTCCGCATGACCGCCCTCCTGCGCGGCTTTAGCTCCACCTCCACCAGCGGCCGCTACCTCGGCTACCGCCACACCCTCACCGACGGCACGTTTATCACCGGCACCACGCCCCTGCCCGCCGCGGCCGACCGCATTTCGGGCGCCGGAGGAACCTCCACCGTTAACTCCTCCACGCTCGTCTACAACGCCATCGGCTCCATCGCCCAAGCCGCCCTCCGCTCACCTACCGTCTTTAATTTCTACCACTCCGACTACGTGCTTCCCGGCCCGCTCGCCTCCGCCGGACTCGTCGCCCCGGAATTCGAAATCACCGACGATAATTTCGCGATCAGCGTGCCCAACTACCTTCGCACCTTCGCCATCGCCGCCATCCCGACGACCAACGGCGCGCCGACCGCCGCCGCCCCCTACGTGCTCATCCCGAACACGACCTACGAGCAAACCCTCGTGGCCACCCCCACGGCCCTCGTCGACCACCTCAACCGCGTCCTCTGCGCCGACACCCTGAGCGCTGCCGCTCGCACCCGCATCGTCTCAGCCTTGGCCGCGCTCCCCACCGCCACCACCACGGAAGATCGCGCCAAGACCGCCATCCTTCTCGTCCTCACCTCCCCCGCCGCCGCCGTCCAAAAGTAATCAGTTGGGCGGACTTCAGTCCGCCCTCTGGCTGCGTCCTTCTCCCCTCTCGCCCTCCTCCTCTCTCTCCCTCTTCCGGTCTCCCACCCTCTCCCAACATGAGCCAAAAGAAATCCGCCCCCGAAGTCTCCCGCCGCGAATTCCTCGGTTCCGCCTGCTGCGCCGCCGTCGGCGCCACCGGCCTCCTCTCCACCCTTGGCAGCCTCCGCCTCATGGGCGCCGCCGCCAGCCCCGCCAACGGCCCGCAACTTCCCCCCGTCGCCGGTGCCCCCATCGCCTCCGACTACAAGGCCATCGTCTGCCTCTTCCTCAACGGCGGCAACGACGCCAACAATCTCATCATCCCCACCGGCTCCGGCGTCGCTACTGACGCCGCCAGCTACGCCGCTTACGCCGCCGCTCGCTCCAATCTCGCCATCCCGCGCGCCAGCCTCCTCGACATCGCCCCCAAGACCTCCGACGGCCGCACCTGGGGCCTCCACCCTGCCGTCCCCGAGCTCCGCTCCCTCTTCAACTCCGGCAAAGCCGCCCTCATCGCCAACGTCGGCACCCTCGTTTACCCGACCACCAAGGACCAATACACGAAGCGCTCCATCCCGCTTCCCCCGCAACTCTTCTCCCACAGTGACCAGCAGGTCCAGTGGCAGCACAGCGTCCCCGACAAGCCCACCTCCACCGGCTGGGGCGGCCGCGTCGCCGACCTCGTCAACGCCTTCAACACCAGCGACCAGATCTCCATGTCGATCAGCGTCGCCGGCAAAAACACCTTCGAAGTCGGCAACAAGGTTTCCCAATACGTCATCAACACCGGTGGCGCCACCGTCCTCACCGGCAGCACGACTTCACTCACGCCGACCACCGCCGATGGCGTCCGCTTCCGCGCGCAGAAAGATCTCTTCAGCCAGGCCCAGCCCGGCCTCTTCGAGACCGCTTTCGCTTCCGCCTCCGGCGACGCCATCGTCAGCTCCGACCTTCTCAACAGCGTCCTCGCCTCCTCTGGCGCTGTTACCACCGTCTTCCCCAACACCTCCGCCGGTAACCAGCTCAAGATGGCCGCGCGCCTCATCGCCGCTTCGCCCACGCTCGGCCTCAAGCGCCAGATCTTCTTTGTCCAACTCGGCGGCTGGGATCTCCACGCCTCCCAGGTCGTCAACGCCGACCCCACGACGGGCGTCCATGCCGGCCTCCTCTCCCAAATCAGCCAGGCCGTAAACGCCTTCTACAACGCCACCATCGAGCTCGGAGTCGCCAACCAGGTCACCACCTTCACCGCCTCCGACTTCGGCCGCACCTTCCGCTCCAACGGCGACGGTTCCGACCACGGCTGGGGCAGCCACGCCTTCGTCGTCGGTGGCGCCGTCAAGGGCACCGACATCTACGGCAAGATGCCTGCCCTCACCGTCAACGGCCCCGACGACACCGGCCTCGGCCGCTGGATTCCCACCACCAGCGTCGACGAATACGCCGCCACCCTCGCCACTTGGTTTGGTGTCAGTTCCACCGACCTCCCGACGGTCCTCCCCAACATCGGCCGCTTCAAGAATCCCAACCTTGGCTTCCTCTGATTCCTGTAGCGGCGGTCTATGGCCGCCGTCGTCTCCGGGGTAGGTTGCGCCTTAGAATCGCACTAAGTTCAACGCCTCGTCCCGCGAGTGCCCAAACTCCTGCTCGGCGCGTTGCAACCCAACGCGCTTTTTTGCGCACACCTCCGGCTCCGCCTCTCCTACCTCCCGCCATGCGCCGCCACCTACCCACGTTCCTCCTCAGCGCCCTCATCCTCGCGCTCCTCGTCTGGTATTTCTGGCCCGCGTCGACTCCCGTCTCTTCCCCACCGGGCGCCGCCCCCGCCTCTGGCCTTACCTCCGCCTCCGCCTCTGCCTCCACATCACCCGCGAAGATCGAAACTCCCGCCTCGAAAATCGCCGCCCCGCCGCCCGCCTCCGCCGAACGCAGCCACCTCGCCGACGACCTCAACTCCCCGAAGACCGACCTCCGCTCCGACCTCCGCATCCTGAATGAGGTCTTCGGCGCCTTCCGCACCAATCTCCCCCGCGAAGGCAATCCCTGGGGCTCCAACCCCGAGATCACCGCCGCCCTCACCGGCCAAAACAAACTCCGCCTCGCCCTCATTCCGCCCGACCACCCCGCCATCAGCCGCACCACCGGCGAACTCCTCGACCGCTACGGCACCCCGTTTTTCTTCCACGCCGAGAGCGGCATCCGGATGAGTATCACGAGCGCCGGCCCCGACAAAAAACTCCACACGTCCGACGACGAGACCTTCACCCCGTAGCCCGGAGCATCAGCCCGGGCTCCCGTTCACGGCATCAGTCTGCAACGCCCTCCCCGATTTTCGCCTTCGTCCGCCGGTTGATCCAGCCCAGCAAGTTGTCGTGCCCACTGCCCTTCCGTGCATGATTAGCCACCGCCGCACTCCCCGGAAAACACTCATCCGCGCATCACGCTAGCGATCCTCCGGAAGAAAACCTACACCCACCCCTTCAACGCCCCGCGCAGTTTCTCCTTCGCGCGCGCGATCCGCGCTTCCACGGCCTTCACGCTCGCTCCCACTGTCGCCGCGATTTCCGCCTGCGACATCTCTTCAAATTCAAACAGCACGATCGCCTCGCGCAGGTCCAGCGGTAGCGCCGCAATCGCGTCCTGCACCGCGACCGCCCGCTCCTTCCGCTCCAAATCTCCTCCATCCCCGGACCTCCCGGTCTCGCCTTCGCTCCTGGCCTCTCGCCCTTCGCCTGGCGCCTCACTCCACTCGTGGAGCGCGACCTCCGGCCTCCGCCGCCACCACCGCAGCCGATTCCGCGCGAGGTTCACCGCGATCGAGAGCACCCACGGCTTCACCTCGGCGCCGTCACGGAACTTCTCCCGTTGCTGCCACACGCGCACGAAGGTCTCCTGCGCCAATTCCTCGGCCTCGCCGACGTTAAACACGATCCGCGCAATCACCCGTTTCACTGGCAGTTCCCATCGATCCATCAGCGCGGCCAGCGCCGCTTCATCGCCTTGCTGCACGCGCGCCATCAGCGCCCGGTCCTCCGCCCGCACCCCATGCATCTCCGCCGCTCGCTCCTCGCCCGCACCCTTCGTCTCGTCCTTCGCCCCGCTCATCACGGATTCGCCCGCAGGTTCGGTGCCCCGGTGTGTGCGTAGCCCGACACCCGCGGCAACACCGTCGCGAGATACCGGTCTCCCTGCTCGGCCGGCATGAGCGCCGCCACGCGCTTGAAGTGCCCCGTCATCGCGTCGACGCACACCTTTTCCAACCGCTCCACTTCTGCCGCCGGCGCTTTGCGCTCCCGCGCCTCCATAATCGCGGCGCAGTGTTCACCGCACACCGCCCCATAGTCGTCATGTAGCTTCTTGATGGCGGCATACTGCGCGTCGCTCAGGCGAAACTCCACGCGCAACCACGCCATCGCGTCGTTCTCGCGGGCCGCCCGGCGCAACGCCGGATCGTCGTTCAGGACAAAAAACACCCCAAACGCCAGCGCGCACGCCGCCACCGCCACTCCAAGCGTTATGAAAAAATTCTTCACGGCATCTTCATCGCCCGCGCATCGAGCGACTCCACATACGCACTCGCGAGCCGCGCACTGTCCGCCGCTGCCAACGACCGCGCCTGATTGCGGCCTCCCACCGCGCCCAGCAATACGGCCAACATCAGCGCTGCGGTCACAGTCACCGCATGACCGCGCAAATACCCTGACCACGAATCCACCGCCCCGGCCGCCGCGATCCGCGCGCTCACCTCCGCCCGGAATTGCGGGTTGCGCGCCGGCGTCACGCGCCACGCGTGCAGGGTGCGGGAGAGGGAATCAGGGGGCTGCGGGTCGGTCATGAGCGGGAGATTGGTTCACAGGCTATAAACCGCTCCCGCCAAAATCCCGCCAAAATCTTTCCGAAAATTTTCCGCGGGGTTTTCCCAGCTGCGGTTTATAGTCGGTGAACCTCCTTATGAAACTCACCTCCCTTCTCACCACAGCCGCCCTGGCCACCGCTCTTTCCACCGGCCTCACCGCCTTCGCCGCCGAGAAACACGACGGACACTCGGCCGCCCCGTCCGCCGAGAAAAATCCCGTCAGCCCGGCCGACGCCGCGCTGATCGCCCAAGCCCGCGCCGCCTACCCGCTCAAGACCTGCCTCGTTTCCGACGAGGCCCTCGGCAGCATGGGCGACGCTACGCCGTATATTCACCGCGTCGCCGGCCAGTCCGATCGCGTCGTCTTCTTCTGCTGCGGCGGTTGCACCGACGACTTCAAGGCCGATCCGGCCAAGTATCTCAAGAAGGTCGACGACGCGGCCAAGACCAAGAAATAGGACTCCCCCGGGCGGACTTTGGTCCGCCCTCCCACTCTTCCCGCATCTGTCCCGTAACCCGCTTCGTGAGAAGCGGGACGGTCCCGTCGCTTCGCACTCCTCGCCGCCCTTCTTCGACCTCTCTCCATGCGCGCGCTCTCCAGCTCCCTCGTTATTTTGCTGGCTCTCCTCGGTCTGACCGCCGGCGCCTCCACTCCGGCCGCCCTCGCTCCTCTCACCCTTGAGCAACTCCTCGCCGACGTCCGCGCCCGCCACCCAGAAATCAAATCCGCCACGGCCCTCGCCGCGGCCGACCGCGAGCGCATTGTCCAAGCCGGCGCATGGGAAGACCCCGTCGCCGGTCTGGAGCTGCAGCGCATGAATAACAACACGCGGGTCTTCAGCTACGACACCGCCGAGCTCTCCCTCAGCCAGAAAATTCCCCTCTCGGGCAACCGCGAACGTCGCCGCGCCGCTGCTACCGCCGAAGCCGGCGTCTCGGCCGCCGCCATCCGCACACGGACCTTCACCCTCGTCGCCTCTGCCCGCGACGCATACTTCCAACTTCTCCGCGCCCGCGAACAACTCACCCTCGTCGCCGACTCCGAGCGCCTCCTCGTGCAGGCCGCCGATCTCGTCCGCAGTCGTCTCGCCACCGGCGGCGCCGATACCACCGCCCTGCTCCTCGCCGAGCGCGAGCGCGCCCAGCTCCACGAACGCCTCATCATGCTCGAGCGCGACGCCGCTGACGCCACCGCCACGCTCAACACCCTGCGCGACCTTCCCCCTCAATCGCCGATAGGCGAACTCGCGCCTCCTGTGACCAGCGCCACCTCGCCCGCCTTCGCTACGCTCGAGGAAGCCCAAGCCCACGCCCTCACTCATCGGCCCGAACTCCGCGAGGCCGACGCCCGCATCACCGCCGCGACCCGCTACGAGGATCTCGCCTCCCGAGCGTGGCGTCCCGATCCCGAGCTCATGGTCAAGGCCCGCCACGTCCAGGCCGGCGGCCGGGTCCTCAATGACTACGACACCGGCATCGCCGTGAGTCTGCCCTGGGCCAACCACGAGAAATACCGCTCCGCCCAACGCGAGGCCGCCCGTCGCCGCGAAGCCGCCGAACTCGACGCCGCCGCCCTCCGCACCCGCACCGCCGGCGAGATCCGCGAGATGTGGACGCGCCGCGACACCGCCCGCCGCAATGTCGAGCTCTACCGCGATCGCCTTCTTCCGCTCGCCCGCTCTGGCGCCGATACGCTCCGCGCCGGCCTCGTCACCGGCAAAAACTCCCTCACCGAACTCGTCACCGCCCAACGCGCCTTGGTCGACACCCAGATCACGCTCGCCGCCAATCTCGCCGATTTTCACCGCTACCACGCCATGCTCGCGACGCTCATCGGCGCCGCCGAACCGTCATGAAACGCCTCGTCTTTTTCCTCTTCGCGTTGGCCTCCGTGCCTCTCGCCCTCCGCCTCTCGCTCCCCGCCCATGCGAGCGAAGCGAGCATCTTCCGCTGCCCCATGCATCCGGCCGTCAAGTCCGACCGCCCCGGCAAATGCACGATCTGCGGCATGGCCCTCGTCGCCTCGAGTCCGGCTTCCAGTTCACAGCTCTCATCACTCAACGCTCCCGTCGTCGCGCTCAGCGCGTCGAGCATCACCGCTATTGGTGTCGAGACCTCTGTCGTCGCCCGCCAATCGCTCACCCGCAGCATCCGCGTCACGGGCGCGATCGATGACGACGATACCCGCCATCGCCTTCTCACCGCGCGTTCCGAGGGCCGCGTGGAAAAACTTTTCGTCAACGTCGTCGGCGCCGTCATCAAAGCAGGTGAACCGCTTCTCGAGCTCTATAGCCCCGAGCTCCAGACCGCCCAACGCGAGTTCGTCCAACTCGCCCGCGCCGGCGAGCTCGCCGCCTCTGCTCTTCCCGCCGCCCGCGCCCGTCTGCTCCGGATGGGGCTCGCCGATGCGCAGCTCACCGAACTCCTGAAATCCGGCGAACCGTCATTGGTCACCACGATCTTCGCCCCGGATGGCGGCACCGTCGTCGCCAAATCCGTCTACGAGGGCCAGTGGGTGAAGACCGGCGACAAGCTCTTCGAAATCGGCGATTTCTCCCAAATGTGGTTCCTCTTCGACGCCTACGAACAGGACCTCCCCTGGCTCGCCGTGGGCCAGTCCGTCGAAGTCACCGCCCGCACGCTCCCCGGCGAGGTCCTCACCGCCCCGATCGCCTTCATCAACCCGAACCTCGATGAAATGACGCGCACCACCAAGGTCCGCGTCGTCCTGGCCAATCCTCACGTCAACGCCGCCGGCACCACGCATGTCCTTTATCATCGCACCCTCGCCGAAGGCCGCATTCTCGTTTCTTCCCCTGCGGTTCTCGCCGCCACCCGCTCCGCCATTCTCGACCGCGGCACTGGCCCCGTCGCCTACCTCGACCGCGGCGAGGGCCACTATGAGCAGCGCGCCGTCACTCTCGGTCGCCGTGGCGATGGCCTCGTGGAAATTCTCTCCGGCCTCAGCGAAGGCGATAAAATCGTCACCCACGGCGCTCTCCTCATCGACGCCCAAGCCCAGCTCGCCAACGAAGCCACCGAGCACTCCGCCGCTCCCGCCGCCGCCACTCCTGCTCCGAACGCTCAGTTCTCCACGCTTCACTACTCCGCCCTCGCGACCGCGAGCGCTTCAGCCGCCGCCGCCCTCGCAGCCGACGACTACGCCGCCTATCAAAAACTCTATCCCTCCCTCACCGCCGCTGCGCAGGCCTTCCCCGCCCTTCCCGCCGTCCTCGTCGGCACCGATCTCCTTTCCGCTCGCAACTCGTTCGAACCGTGGAGCACCGCCGTCGCCGATCTGCTCAAGCCGCACCGCGCCCAACTGGGCATCAAGATCTTCCAGTGCCCGATGTCCCCCGTCCTGAAAAAAGGCCGCTGGGTCCAGCTCAGCCAGCCGCTCAAAAACCCCTTCTACGGCTCTGCGATGGCGGACTGCGGTGACGAGGTCCCGTAGCCCGCCCACTCGCCTTTCGCCCCGCGCCCCGCCCGCATCCGATGATCAACGCCCTCATCAAGTGGTCGCTCCACAACCGCTTCCTCGTCCTCGGGGCGACGCTCCTCCTCTTCGGCTGGGGCCTCTTCGCGGTCCGCCGCGTGCCCATCGACGCGATCCCGGACCTCAGCGAAAACCAGGTCATCGTCTTCGCCGATTGGGAGGGCCGCAGCCCGCGCGAGGTTGAGGACCAGGTCACCTACCCGCTCTCCGTCAATCTCCAGGGTCTCGCCGGCGTGCGCACCGTCCGCGCCACGTCGATGTTCGGCTTCTCGCTTATCACCGTCATCTTCGAGGACAAACTCGACAACTACTTCGCCCGCACCCGCGTCCTCGAGCGGCTGAACTACCTCGGCAATCTTCTCCCGACCGGCGTCACCCCTCGCCTCGGCCCCGATGCCACCGGCCTCGGCTGGGTCTACCAATACTATCTCAAGGACAACTCCGGCAAACAGGACCTCGGCGCCCTCCGCGCCCTCCAGGACTACTTCGTCCGCTACCAACTCGCCGCCGTCCCCGGCGTCGCCGAAGTCGCCTCCATCGGCGGCTTCGTCCGCCAGTGGCAGGTGGAGGTCTCGTCGCTGCGGATGAAGCAGCTCGGCGTCCCGCTCGAGCAGGTCATGGCCGCCATCGGCAAAAATAATCTCAACGTCGGCGGCCGCACCGTCGAGGAGAACGGCATGGAGTTCGTCGTCCGCGGTCGCGGCCTCATCACCTCCGCCGCCGATCTCGAAACCATCGCCCTCGCCTCACGCAACGGCACGCCTGTTTATCTCCGCGACATCGCCACCGTGCAGATCGGCGGCGACTACCGCCGCGGCGTCCTTGATGTCGACGGCCACGAGGTCGTCGGCGGCACCGTCGTCATGCGCACCGGCGAAAACGCCTATCAGGTCATTCAGGATGTGAAGGCCAAGATCGCCCAAATTTCCTCCGGCCTTCCGCCCGGCATCACCATCGAGCCGTTCTACGACCGCAGCGACCTCATCGACCGAGCCATCGCCACGCTCAAGCACACGCTTTGGGAAGCCGTCATTCTCGTGACGCTGATGCACGTCATCTTCCTCTTCCACTTCCGGAGCATCCTCATCGTCACGCTCCCGCTGCCGGCCTCGATCCTCGTCGCCTTCATTTTGATGAAGGAGTTCGGCATCCAGTCGCACATCATGTCGCTCACCGGCATCGCCATCGCCATCGGCGTTCTGGTCGACGCCGCGATCGTGATGACCGAAAACGTCATCCGCCACTGCGAGCAGGAAGAACACAAACTCGGCCGCCCGCTCACACGCCCCGAGACGTGGCACGTCACCCTCACCGCCTCGCAACAAGTCGGCCGCCCCATCTTCTTCGCGATGGGCATCATCATCCTCGCCTTCATCCCGATCTTCCAGCTCACCGGCCAGGAGGGAAAACTTTTCCACCCGCTCGCGTGGACCAAGACCTTCGCGATGATCGGCGCCACCGTCCTCGCCGTCACGCTTGTCCCCGTCCTCTGCACGTTTCTTGTCCGCGGCCCGTTCCACGCCGAAGACCGCAACTGGGTCATGCGCGCCCTCATGGCGATCTATGACCCCGTCCTCAATTGGGCCCTCCACTACCGCAAGACCGTCCTCACCGTCGCCGCCTCCCTCTTGGCTTTCTGCACAATCCTCGCGTTCGGTCTCCCTTCGCCTCTCGCCTCTCGCCTTTGGCCCGCTGCCGAGACCCCGCGCTGGGCGAGGGGCTTCGGCAGCGAATTCATGCCTACCCTTCAGGAGGGCTCGCTTCTGTTCATGCCCGTGCTGCTCCCGAGCACGTCACTCACCGAGATCAAACGCATCATGGCGTGGCAGGATCGCGTCATCCGCGAAACACCCGAGGTCGCCAGCGTCGCAGGCAAACTCGGCCGCTTCGAAACCGCCACCGATCCCGCGCCGACCGAGATGATCGAGACCACCATTATGCTCAAGCCCGCCGCCGAGTGGCGCCCGGGCCTGACGAAACAAAAGCTCATCGACGAACTCACCGCCAAGCTCACGCAGATCCCGGGTTACGTCCCTGGTTTTCTCCAGCCGATCGAGAATCGCATTCTCATGCTGGCCACCGGTATTCGTGCGCAACTCGGCATCAAGATCTTCGGCGACGACCTCGACGCGCTCCAAAAAAAGGCGTTCGAGCTGGAACAGATCGTGAACAAAATCCCCGGCGCCACCGGCGTCGCCCCCTCGCGCGTCGCCGGCAAACCCTACCTCGAAATTTCGCCCGACCGCGCCGCCCTCGCCCGCTACGGACTCAGCCTTGCCGATGTGCTTGAGGTCGTCGAAGCCGGCATCGGCGGCAAGAATGTCACCACCGCTATTCAGGGCCGCGAGCGCTGGCCCGTGCAGGTCCGCTTCGAACGCGCCGACCGCGAAGACCTCGAAAAACTCGGCGCCCTCCCCGTCGCGATTCCTGGCAGCGAGCCCGCCCGCTTCGTTCCGCTCGGCCAGATTGCCTCCATCCAGCGCGTGCTCGGCCCGAACGAAATCGCCTCGGAAAACGGCCGCCTCCGCGTCTATGTCCAAGCCAACGTCACCGACCGTGATCTCGGCTCCTTCGTCGACGAAGCGCGCGTGGCCGTGGCCCGCGACCTCAAGCTCGACCCCGGCATGACGATTGAGTGGAGCGGCCAATACGAAAACCAACTCCGCGCCCGTGCCACGCTCCGTTTGATCATGCCCATCGTGCTCGTGATCATCTTCGTGATCCTTGCGATGACGTTCCACTCCGCGGCCGAGGCCGCCCACGTGATTCTCGCCGTCCCCTTCGCCCTCACCGGCGGCGTGCTCCTCCAGTGGTTCATGGGCTTCAACTTCAGCGTCGCCGTCTGGGTCGGCTACATCGCCCTCTTCGGCACCGCCATCCAGACCGGCGTCGTGATGGTCGTTTACCTCGAAGACGCCGTGAAAAACGCTCTCACCGAAAAACGCGCCCGCCTCTCGGCGCCCGAGGCTCAACTCACCCACGACGAACTTCTCGCCGCGATCAAACAAGGCGCCCGCCTCCGTCTGCGCCCCAAAGTCATGACCGTCGCCACCGCCATCGCCGGCCTGCTTCCGATCTTCTGGAGCACCCGCACCGGTGTTGAAGTCATGCAACCCCTCGCCGCCCCCGTCGTCGGCGGCATGCTCTCGTCGCTCATCCACATCCTCGTTGTCACCCCGGTCATTTTCGCATGGCTCCGCGAACGCGAGTTGGCGAAAATCACCTCGTGATGCCCGCGCCCCCTTCGCCCGACGCAGCCGACCCCACCAGCTCCGGCCCCGACGCCCCCGCACCCGACGCCCCGGTCTACATGGGCCTGCCCGACGAGCGCATTTTGCGCCCGCGCCTCTACGTCGCCGCCGCGCTCTCGCTCCCCGTGCTTGTGCTCGCGATGGGCCCGATGGTTGCCCCGCACCGTTTTCACGCCCTCCCCGCCAGTGCCTCGGCCTGGGCCCAGCTCGTCCTCACCACGCCCGTGTTCTTTTGGTGCGGCGCCTACTTCATCCGCCGCTGGTGGACCTCCCTCCGCGACCGCGACACCAACATGTTCACGCTCACGGTCACCGGCACCGGCGCAGCGTATTTCTACAGCGTCTTTGCTGTGCTCTTTGGCGACAGCTTCCCGCCCGCCTTTCTCACCTCTCACGGCATCCCGCTCTATTTCGAGGCCACCGCGTTCATCACCACCATCGTTCTCCTCGGACAAATCCTTGAGCAACGCGCCCACGCCCGCACCGATGCCGCCATCCGCGCGCTCATGGACCTCGCGCCGCCCATCGCCCACCGGCTCACGGCCGATGGCCGCGAAGAAGATGTCCCTCTCGCCGCCATTACCCCGGGCGATCAACTCCGCGTCCGCCCCGGCGAACACATCCCCGTCGACGGCACCCTCACCACCGGCACGAGCGAGATCGATGAATCCATGCTCACCGGCGAACCGCTCCCCGTCCTCAAGCGTCCCGCCGACCGCATCTCCGCCGGCACGCTCAACACCACCGGCTCCTTCGTCTTCCGCGCCGACCGCGTCGGCGCCGACACCCTTCTCGCCCAGATTATCCGCCTCGTCGAAGCCGCCCAAAACAGCGAGGCCCCCATCGCCCGCCTCGCCGATCGCGTCTCGGCTTTTTTCGTCCCCGCCGTCGCCGTCCTCGCCGCCTTAACCTTCGGCGCCTGGTTTTTCTTCGGCCCCGAGCCCCGCTTTCTCTCCGCCCTCCTCAACTCCGTCGCCGTCCTCATCATCGCCTGCCCCTGCGCCCTCGGCCTCGCCACGCCCGTCTCGCTCGTCACTGCCATCGGCCGTGGCGCCCAAGCCGGCGTCCTCGTGAAAGACGCCGCCGCCCTCGAACGCCTCGCCTCTGCCAACACCCTCCTCATCGACAAAACCGGCACGCTCACCGAAGGCCGCCCGCGGGTCGTCGCCCTCGCCCCCGCCGACGGCTACTCCGAGACCGACCTCCTCACCCTCGCCGCCGCTGCCGAATCCCCGAGCGAGCATCCGCTCGCCCGCGCCATCGTCGCGGCCGCCCGCGCCCGCAGCCTCGCCCTCCCCCCGGTCACTGAATTTTCCGCCGCTCCCGGCCTCGGCGTCCGCGCCCGTGTCGGCCGCCGCGAGGTCATCGTTGGCCGAGCACCCGACACCGATCGCCCCGCCGCCGTCGCCGGCGCCACGGTCGTCTGTGTCATCGCCGATGGCCTACTCGTCGGCACCCTCGCGCTCCAGGACACCATCAAGTCCACCACGCCCGCCGCCCTCGCCGAACTCCGCCGCCTCGGTTTCAAACTCATTATGGTCACGGGTGACCGCACCGCCGCGGCCCGCGCCATCTCCGACGAACTCAAGCTCGACGGCTTCCACGCCGACACCACTCCCGCGACGAAACAAGAGCTCGTCCACATTCACCAACTTCGCGGCGAACGCGTCGTCTTCGCCGGCGACGGCCTCAACGACGCCCCGGCCCTCGCCGCTGCCGATGTTGGCATCGCCATGGGCACCGGCACCGACGTCGCCATGCACAGCGCCGGCCTCGTGCTCGTCAAAGGCGACCTCGCCGCCCTCGTCCGCGCCGTGCACCTCGCCCGCGCCACGCTCCGCAACATCAAGCAAAACCTCTTCTGGGCCTTCGCCTACAACCTCCTCGGCCTCCCCCTCGCCGCCGGCGCCCTCTACCCCTTCACCGGCTGGCTCCTCCACCCCATGTTCGCCGGCGTCGCGATGAGCCTCAGCTCGATCACCGTCGTAACCAATGCCCTCCGCCTCCGTCACGTTAAGCTCTGATCACCCCCACCCCATGAAACTCCCGCGCCTCTTCCCGCTCTTCACCGCCGCCACCCTCGCCGCCCTCTCCCCGCTCCACGCCGCCGACGACCACGGCAAACTCATCTTCCAAGACGACTTCGCCCGCACCGAGTCGCAGGAAAAAACCGACGAGCCCGGCAACGGTTGGGCCACCAACAGCAAGGCCCGCGCAAAGGGCAACAAGCAGGTCGATCTCCGCGACGGCGCGATGTATATCTTCCTCAGCCCCGAAGCCGACCACGCCGTCTCCGTGCAACACGCGGCCGAATTTACGGATGGCGCCGTCGCCCTCCGCTTCAAACTCGAGGACCCCCGCGACAGCCTCGGCCTCGATTTCGCAGACCCCGGCCGCAAGGACGTCCACGCCGGCCACCTCTTCGCCGCCCGCGTTGCTCCGAAACAAGTCGTCCTCCAGGACCTCGCCACCGGCAACATGCGCCTCGACATCCAGGACGCACGCAAAGCCAAACAGAAACTTACCGCCGACCAGCAACAGGCCCTCGTCGGCAAAGACAAAAAAATCCCCGCCACGCTCGCCGTGAACGAGTGGCACGACCTCCTGGTGAAAATCACCGGCGACGAACTCGCCGTTACCGTCGACGGCAAACTCCTGGGCACCCTGAAATCCCCCGGCATCGCGCACCCCACCAAGAAGATGCTCCGCCTCGCCGTCCCCCGCAACGCCGTCGTCGACAACGTCAAAATCTGGCGCAAGAGTTAGTCTTCCCGCAGCTGCGAGCGTGAGCCCAGTAACCGCACGCCTTGGCGTAAGGTCACGCGTCTGCCCGTAGTTCGATTCTCGCGAAAATTTCTACCACTGCCCTTCGCGCGAGGGTGGCATGTCCTCCGCCTTCAAGCCGAATTCGGCCACCATCCTCGGCATGCAGTCAGGGCAACAGCCGTGACTGAGAAACACGGAACTCCGCTTCAGTAGCTGCAGCGCCGACTCCCACTGCGCCTTGTCACCCTTGACCCGTTCGCAATACATGCACGTCGGCAGCACCTCCGCGGCTTTCTGCAGCAGCCAGTTGCTCTTCTTCAATTCTTCCAGCGTCTGCTCGAGTTCCTTTTTTGCCCGCGCGAGTTCCTCGTTGGCTCGCTCCGTCGTGCGCTTGGCTTGCAGCACTTCTTCCTCCCACCGGCCGCGCTGTTCGATCCGCACCACGACCCACTCGCTCGCTTGTTTCTCCGCACGACGAATGGCATTCAGCAACACCGGCACCGCCTCCCCGTTCCCGCGCCGCAACGTCAGATAAACTTCCTCCACCGCGTGGCCCATGCGCAGCACCGGGAAGACACTGACTTGGTAATAGGTGCGCGTCGCCACGGTCAGCACCGTGTCCACTTGCGCCCCTTTCACGGTGTCTCGCGCCACGCCCAGCCAACCGCACAAGGTCGCATTAATCTCCATCAACCGCCCGTCGTCAGCCACGACCAGATATCCGCAGGGCGCGTGATCTAACCTTTGATCCAGTTTCTCGCTCATGCGCGCCTGTTCGCCTCGGGGCTCACCCTGGCAGCCTGCAGGTAGGATCGGATGGCGCGAATCGTTTCCTCCGGATCACTCACGTGCGGGCAATGCCCGGAAGCACTCAACTGGTGAAAGGTGCTGCCAGAAATCTGGCGGTGCACAAATCGCCCCACCGACTCCGGCGCCACGGAATCATTTGTGCACTGCAGCACGTGCGTCGGTGTCTGCACCTTCACCAAATCGTCGCGATTGTCGGAAAAGAAAGTCACCCGCGCGAATTGCCGCGCCACCTCTGGCTTCATCGCACAAAAGCTCTGCTCCAGCTCTGCCCCCAGTTCCGGCCGGTCAGCATTCTTCATTACCATCGGCGCCAGAAACCCCGCCCAACCCAACGGATTCTTGTCCATTAAATCGAGCAGTCCTTCGATGTCCGCCTGATTGAATCCGCCTTCGTAGCCGGGCAGCCGGTTGATGTAGCACGGCGAGGGACAGACCAGAATCAGGTGACTGAATAGGTCGCGTCTCCGAATGGAAGCGAGCAGGCCTACCACACCGCTGACCGAATGGCCGACAAACACCACCTCACGCGCTCCGAGCGCATCGATTACCTCGATCACGTCCGATGCGTAGCCCTCCAGGCTCCCATAGCGCACCGGATCGTAGGCGGCGCCGTCAGATCGTCCGGCGCCCACATAGTCAAACCGCACGACCCGAAAATCATCCTCAAAGGCCGGCGCCACAAACCGCCACATTTTCTGATCGCAGCCGAACCCATGCGCAAAGACGAGCCAGCGCTCTCCCCGACCCGACACCGAGACGTAGTTTCTCTTGAGGATTATGGCAGCATCGAGAAGCATACGAATGAGCGCATTAACAATGCACGATATGCGCGGAATGGAAAGGGCCGTCGCCCCCGCGATCTTCCCGACCACAATCTCAAACTCCCCCGAACGATCGCCACTTCTCCTCGGCCAATTTTCTTCCATCCTCCCGCACGATGAACTGGCTCACCTGGTCCCTCCTCTCCGCCGTCTTTGCCGCTGCCACCGCGATTCTCGCAAAGATCGGCATCAAGGGCGTCGACTCCAATCTCGCCACTGCCGTCCGCACCACCGTCGTGGTCCTCTTCGCCTGGGCCATCGTCCCCCTCACCTCCACCTATTCCGCGGCCTTCACACTCTCGCGTCGCACGCTCCTCTTCCTCGCCCTCTCTGGCCTCGCCACCGGCCTGTCGTGGCTCTGCTACTTCCGCGCCCTGCAGCTCGGTGACGCTTCGAAGGTCGCGCCGATCGATAAACTCAGCGTCGTGTTCGTGCTCGTCCTCGCCGCCCTCTTTCTCGGTGAAGCGCTCACTCCCAAAACCATCCTGGGCGGCTCCCTCATCGCCGCGGGTGCCATCATCCTCGCTTTGAAGTAATCATTCGCCCCTCACCTCTTCCGCCGATCACCCGCGCCATGTATACGCCCGCCCATTTCGCCGAATCCCGCCCTCCTGTCCTCCACGAGCTCATCACCACCCACCCGCTGGGCACGCTCGTCACCCTCGGCTCCACCGGCCTCGATGCTAACCTGATTCCGTTCGAGTTCGATCCCACGCCCACCGCCACCGCGCCCCACGGCACGCTCCTCGCCCACGTCGCCCGCGCCAATCCCCTCTGGCAGGACCACGGCGGCACGCCCGAGGTCCTCGTCGTTTTCTCCGGTCCGCAGTCCTACATCACGCCGTCGTGGTATGTCGCCTCCAAGCCCGCCCACGGTCAGGTCGTCCCCACGTGGAACTACTGCGTGGTTCACGCCCACGGCCCGCTCGTGATCCACGACGCCCCCGCCTGGCTCCTTGCCCTCGTCACGCGTCTCACCCAGCGGCACGAATCGTCCCGCCCTGCCCCGTGGGCTGTCGCCGATGCCCCGCCCGACTTCATCGCGAAACAACTCCGCGCCATCGTCGGCATTGAGATTCCCGTCACGCGCCTCACCGGCAAATGGAAGGTCAGCCAAAACCGCCCTGCCGCCGACCGCGCCGGCGTCGTCGCCGGCCTGACCGCGTCCACCTCTCCCGCCGCCGCCGCGATGGCGCGTCTCGTCGCCGACGGCGCCCCTCCTCCGGCCCACCCCTGATCGCCTCCGCCGGGGCCCTGCGCCTTGACACCACGCGCCCCTCGGCACTCCTTCCCCGCGTGCACCGTCTTCGCCGCCTCCTCGCGCTCGCCTTGCTGGCCCTCTGGCTGCCAGCCACGCTGCACTGCGATCTCGAGGCCGCCGGTCTTGATGAACTTTTTCACTGCGTCACCGATCATCACTCGGCCGACCGCGACCAGGCCGCGCCTTCTGCGGCGCACCACGACGCCTGCGACGTAGTCGAATCCGACACCTTTCAGCCGGCGGCCAACACCGCCATTCTCCCTCCGCCCTCCCTCTGCGCGGTCCTGCTCTGTTTTGTTCTTCCGCCTCCTGCGCTCGCGTTGAACCCGCCGCCTAGCGGCCTCACCGATCGCCTCGTCGCCCCGCGCGAAGTCGCCCGCACGTGGCACTTCGTCGCTCGCGCCGCGCTCCCCGCGCGCGCGCCTTCGCTCGTTTAAAGTCGGACGGACTTCCGTCCGCCTCCCCTGCGCCTTCCCCTCAGGGTGAATTGCGGCCTCACGCGGCCGCCCACTTCCCGAGGTCTCCGCCCTGCGCCCCTCCGGGCGCGGCCCCGCCTAAGAATCCATTTTGGTCTGCGTTTCCTTCCATGCGTCTCTTCGCCTGCTTCCCCTCTTCTCCGGTTCCGCTGTCCCTCATTGTCTTTCTCACGCTGCTCGGCGCCCGCGGCATGTCCGCGGCCGATGCTCCCACCGCGGCTCCGCTCACCCTCCCGCAAACCCTCGCCCTGACCGCCGAACGCCATCCCGCTCTCGCCGCCCAGGCCTTCGCCGAACGCGCCGCCGCCGGCCTCGTCGAGCAGGCCGCCGCGCGCCCGCCGCCCACCCTCGAGGCTTCGTTGGAAAACGTCCTCGGCACCGGCCGCGTGCAGGGCGTGCGTAGCCTCGAAGCCACCGTGCAGGCCAGCCAGACCTTCGAGCGCGGCGGCAAGCGCGAGAAACGCGTCGCCGTCGCCACCCGCGAGCGCGACATCGCCGCGCAGGAGTTCGCCGTTCGCCGCACCGAGCTCCTCGCCGCTTCCGCCACGGCCTATCTCTCCGCTGTCGCCGCCCACCAACGCCTCGCCCTCGCCGTCGAGCCCCTCGAACTCGCCCGAGCCACCCTCGCCGCGCTCGACACCCGCGCTCGCTCCGGTGCCGCGTCCACAATCGAAACCTCCCGCGCCCGCGCCGCCGTCATCGCCGCCGAGGCCGACCACGCCCGCGCCGCTGCCGCCTTCGCCGCCGCCACCACCGCCCTCGCCGCGACGTGGGGCGGCGACTCCGGTGAGATCACTTCGCTCACCGGCTCGCTTCGCCTACCCGACACCCTTCCCGCCGAGGCCCCGCTGCGCGCCGCCCTCGCCGCCCATCCACGCCTCGCCTTGCAATCCGCGATCATCGCCAGTCGCCGCGCCTCGCTCGCCTTCGCCCAGGCCCAAGCCACCGGCGATGTGACCGCCAGCGGCGGCATCCGCTTTCTCCGCGATGGCACCGACGCCGCCTTCGTCGCCGGACTCTCCATGCCCTTGCCCACCAAGCACCAAAATCAGGGCAACATCCGCGCCGCCCGCGAAACCCTCGCCGGCGCCGAGCAATCCGTCCGCGCCGTCGAGGCTGAGCTGCGCACCGCCTTCGCCCTCGCCTGGCAGGACCTCACCGCGGCCCACGCCCTCGCCGGCCAGCTCCGCCGTTCCGCCTTGCCCGCTACCGAGGAAGCCCACGCCGCCGTGCGCCGCGCTTACGCCGAGGGCTCGCTCCCGCTCGTCGATGTCCTCGATGCCCGCCGCGCCCTCATCGGCGTCCGCCGTGAGCTGCTCGACGCCGAGGTCGCCTACGCCCTCGCGCTCGTCCGCCTCGAAGCCCTCACCGCTCCCACGTTTCCCCTCACCACCGCCCTGCTCGCGCCATGACCTCACCCGCCCACTCTTCCCGCGTCTCTCCGTCCCTCCGTCTCCTCGTCGCGCTGCTCGTCGTCGCCACCCTTCCCGCCGCCGAGCCCGCCGCTCCCGCCACCCCGCGTGCGCCCAAGCCGGAGACAGTCATCCTCGACGCCACCGGCGTCGCCAATCTCCGCATCCAAACCGCCGTCGTGGAGCCCGGTGATTTCGAGGAAACCATCTTCGCCCTCGGTCGCATTGAGGTTTACCCTGGTCGCCGCGCGGTGATCAGCAGCCGCATTCCCGGCCGCGCCCTTGAGGTGCACGTCAAACACGACCACTTCATCAAGCAGGGTGACCTCGCCGTCCTCGTCGAGAGCCGCCAGTTCGACGAATCGCCCCCCGCCGTTCGTCTCACCGCCCCGATCTCCGGCCTCGTCAGCGCCACGCACGTCGTCCCCGGCGAACCCGTCAGCCCCGACAAAATCCTCGCCGAGATTCTCGTCCTCACCGACGTCTACGCCCTCGCGCGCGTGCCCGAGCACCTCGCCGGCCGCCTCCGCTCCGGCCAAAAGGCCCGCATCACCGTCGCTGCCACCGGCGAAACTTACGTCGCCGATCTCGAGCACCTCGGAGCGCTGGCCGACGCCGAGACCGGCACCGTCGAGGCCGCCTTTCACGTCGCCAATCCCCGCCTCGCCTTGCGCCCCGGCATGCGCGCCGAGTTCTCCATCGTCGTCGCCGCGCGCACCGACGTGACGAGCATTCCCCGCGCCGCCCTCCAGGGCGATCCCGCCGCGCGCTTCGTCTACGTCAAACACTTCGAGCTCCCCCACGCCTTCGTCAAAGCTCCCGTCGTCGTCGGCCAGACCAACGACCGCTCCGTCGAAATTCTCCGCGGCCTCCTCCCTGCCGACGAGGTCGTCACCCAGGGCGCCTACTCCCTCGCCTTCGCTGGCGGCGGCACGCTCTCCCTCAAGGCCGCCCTCGACGCCGCCCACGGTCACGAACACGCCGCCGACGGCTCCGAGCTCAAACCCGACCAGCAAAAGAAAACCGCCGCCACCCCCTCCGCCGCACACGACCACGATCACGGCCACGATCACGACGACGACCACGCTCACCCGCAGCGCCCCTGGCAAATCCTCAGCGCCATCCTCTTCGTCGCCCTCCTCGTCATCACCATCCGCCAATCCCGCCGCCCCGCCCAATAGCCACAAGGCAATAGCCCTTGGTCCTCGGTCATTGGCCCTTGGTCCTTCACCGCCGCCCGCCCGCCCGCCGCCCCATGCTCCACCGCCTCATCCAATGGTCGCTCGCCCACCGCGCGATCGTTCTCGGCCTCTCCCTTCTCCTCCTCGCCCTCGGCACGCACTCCGCCCTGCGCCTACCCGTCGAGGTTCTGCCCGATCTCACCAAGCCCACCGTCATTATTCTCACCGAGGCCCCAGGGCTCGCCCCCGAGGAAGTCGAGACGCGCGTCACGCAACCCCTCGAGTCCGCCCTGCTCGGCGTCACCGGCCTCACGCGCCTCCGCTCCAATTCCGACGTCGCCCTCTCGCTCGTTTACGCCGAGTTCGGCTGGGACACCGACATCTATCACGCGCGCACTCTCGTGCAGGAGCGTCTCCAGTCCGCCCGCGGCCAGCTCCCGCCCGGCGTGCAACCGTTTCTCACCCCCGTCGCCTCCCTCATGGGCGAGATCCTCCTCGTCGGCGTCCGCTCCACCCTCAAGGAGGGCCAGCCCGGCTACATCCCGCCGCGCGACGTCCGCGCCCTCGCAGACTGGACCATCAAGCGCCGCCTCCAGAGCATCCCCGGCATCGCCGAGATCCTCAACATGGGCGGCGGCGTAAAACAGATCGAGGTGCGCCCCGATCCCTACCGCCTTCAGGCCCATCGCGTCACCCTCGCCGAGCTCGAGGCCGCCGTCGCTCACGCCGCCACCACCACCACCGGTGGATTTCTCAGCACCGGTCCCACCGAAATCATGGTGCGCAATCTCGCGATGACCACCGACCTCGCCGAGCTTTCGCGCACCGTCATTAAGCACGTCGGCGACCGCGCGATCACCCTCGCCGATGTCTCCACCGTCGCCTGGGGCATCGAGCCCATGCGCGGCGACGCCACCGTCAGCGTCGCCCCGGAAAAGACGCCCACCTACGGCGTCATCATGTCGATCACCAAGTCCCCCGGCTTCGACACCCGCGCGCTCACCGCCGAGATCACCGCCGCCCTTGCCGAGTTGAAGTCCTCCTTTCCCGCCGGCGTCGAGACCACCCTTCTCTTCCAACAACAGGACTTCATCGACCACGCCATCGGCAACCTGAAGGAGGCCATCCGCGACGGCGCGATTATGGTCACCGTCGTGCTGTTCCTCTTCCTCCTCAATTTCCGCACGACCTTCATCACGCTCATGGCGATGCCCATGAGTTTCGCCATCACGCTGCTCACGTTTCAGTGGCTCGGCCTCTCGGTCAATTCCATGACCCTCGGCGGCCTCGCCGTCGCCATCGGCATGGTCGTCGACGACGCCATCGTGGATGTTGAAAACGTCTTCCGGCGTCTTCGCGAAAACGCCTCCGCGCCGCACCCGCACCCTCTACTCCAGGTCATCGGTCGCGCCTCTGGCGAGGTTCGCAACTCCATCCTCTACGCCACCATTCTCATCATCCTCGTATTTCTGCCGCTCCTCGGGCTCAGCGGCGTGGAGGGCAAACTATTCGCCCCCATCGCCGTCGCCACGATCATTAGCATGGTCGCGTCCTTCATCGTATCGCTGACGCTTATCCCGGTCCTCTGCTCGTTCCTACTCTCCCCCCGCCCCGGCACGGTGCATGACGACGGCCGTTTCGTTCGCGCTCTGAAACACCTCCTGCGCCGCACGCTCCTCCGCCTCGGCCTCGACTACCCGCTCCCCGTTCTCCTTCTCGTGCTCGCTGGCGTCGCCGCCGCTTTCTCCCTCTACGCCCGCATGGGCAAAGATTTTCTCCCGACCTTCCGCGAGGAGACCGCCCTCGTCGCCGCCACCTCCGCGCCCGGCACGTCGCTCGATGAGATGAACAAGATCGCCGACATCATCGAAGCCCAGATTCTCGCCGTCCCCGAGGTGCGCAAAGTCGGCCGCCGCCTCGGTCGCGCCGAACGCGGCGATCACGTCGTCCCGGTTTCCACCGCCGAGTTCGACGTCGATTTCCGCGCAACCACCGACTCCGCCACCACCGCCGGCCGCTCGCGTCAGGCCATCCTCGCCGACCTCCAGGCCCGCCTCCGCCGCATCCCCGGCATCTTCGCCGTCGTCAGCGGGCCACTCGCCGATCGGATCGGTCACATGCTCAGCGGCGTCTCCGCGCCCGTCGCCGTAAAAATCTTCGGCCCCGACCTCGACACCCTCCGCCGCCTCGGCACCGAAGTGCAGGCCATCGCCCAAACCATCCCGGGCTTCGAGGACGCCAAGCTCGACCAGCAATCGTCCATCCCGCAGCTCCGCATCGAAGCCAATCGCGAGCGCGCGACCGCCTACGGTGTCGCCCCCGGCGCGCTCAACGACCAGCTCAGCACCCTCGTCGGCGGCAAGGAAATCGCCGAGCTCCGCGACGGCCAGCGCGCCATCAACCTCGTCCTGCGCCTTCCGCCGGAGTGGCGCGACTCACCGGAAAAGATCGCGCAACTCCCCGTCGAGACCGCGACCGGTCGCCCCGTCCCGCTCGGCCTGGTCGCCGATGTGCGCGAAGCCAAAGGCCCCAACGTCATCTTCCGCGAAAACAGCCAGCGCCGCTTCACCGTCGCCATCAAACCCACCGCTCGCGACGTGGGCGCGCTCGTCGCCCGCCTGCAATCCGAGGTCAGCGCCCGCGTCGCCCTCCCTGAGGGCTACTGGGTTACCTACGAGGGCGAGTTTCAGGCCCAGCAGGACGCCACGCGCCGCATCGTGATCTTCAGTGCCGCCGTCTTCGTCGTGATCGTGTTTCTCCTCTACGGTTATTTCCAGAGCTGGCTCCTCGCGCTTCAGGTGATGCTCAGTATCCCACTCTCCCTCGTCGGCGGCCTCGTCTACACGTGGCTCAAGGTCGACAACATCAGCATCGCCACCCTCGTCGGCTTTATCGCCGTCGGCGGCGTCGCCGCCCGCAACGGCATCATGATGCTATCGCACTACCTCCATCTCATGCAGCACGAGGGCGAGGGCTTCACCCGCCAGATGGTCGAGCGCGGCACGCTCGAGCGCATGGTCCCCGTCCTCATGACTGCCCTCGCCGCCGGCATCGCGCTCATCCCCCTCGTCCTCGCCGGCGATCAACCCGGCAAGGAAATCCTCCACCCCGTCGCCGTCGTGATCGTCGGCGGCCTCCTCTCCTCGACCCTGCTCGAATTCCTCGTGCGCCCGCTCGTCTTTTTCCATTTCGGCCGCCAAGCCGCCGCCCAAGCCCTCGAACGCGAAGCCGCCGCCGCGCAGTAAACTTTCCCGTCAGCACCACTAACTCATCCATCCACCACCATGAAATCTCTCCGCTCCCTCGCCGCCGCCCTATCACTCCTATCCGTCCTATTGGTCACCTTCGACCTATGTTCGACGGCCACCGCCGCCGAAAAGAAACACGACCCCAGCGATCACACTCACGAGAAGAAAGTAGCCGGCCCCCACGGCGGCCGCATCATCGCCACGATCCACCCCCGCGCCGAGTTCTTCGTCACCGCCGACCGCAAGATCCAGATCACCTTCCTCGACGACGCCGGCAAAGCCATCGCCCCCGCCGAACAAGTCGTGACCGTTACCACCGGCGACCGTGCCGCCCCGACGAAACTCACCTTCACCAAGACCGCCACCGCGCTGCTCTCCACCGCCGCGCTCCCCGCCGGCAACGACCTCCCTACCGTCGTGCAAATCAAGTCCACCCCTACTTCGCCCACCATCACCGCCAAATTCACGTTGGACCTATCGAAGTGCGGCGAATGCAAACTCGCCGAATACGCCTGCATCTGCGCGCACTGATCCACCCTCCCTTCAATCCTCCCGTTCAGGTCCTCCCGCCGTCCCCATGATCATCCGCGAGAGCGGTATGCCCGCCCAAGCCTACTGGGAAACGCTCTTCGACGTTCCCTCGATCCTCGATGCCTTCGGCTTCGACGCCACCACCGGCGACGTCGCCGAATTGGGCTGCGGCTACGGAACCTTCTCGCTTCCCCTCGCCCGGCGCATCCGCGGCACGCTCCACACCCTCGACCTCGATCCGGCGATGGTCGCGACCACCACCGCCCGGGCCGCCACCGCAGGTCTCACCAACCTTCGCGCCACTGTCCGCGATGTGCACCGCGATGGTTTCGGTCTCCCGCCTGCTTCCTGCGACGCGGTCCTCCTCTTCAACATCCTCCACGCCGAAGACCCCGTCGACCTCCTCCAATTCGCCCGCGCTATCGTCCGCCCTGGCGGCCTCGTCGCCGTGATTCACTGGCGCAGCGACCTCCCCACGCCCCGCGGCCCCTCCCTCGCGATCCGCCCGACGCCCGCCCAAATCCTCACCTGGGCAGCCACCGCCGACCTCACCCCGCCCCCTTCTCCCCTCGCCCTCCCGCCCTGGCACTACGGCGTCGCCCTCCACCGTCCTTAGTTTTCCATCACACGCCTCTCGCCCTCATCGCCGAATCGTGGAGCCGCTCTCCGGTTTCGTGTTTTTCGCGTATTTAGCGAGCTCAGATCAGAACCTGTTTCTTTCAACTCAACCAGCCCCACGCCAACCCTAGCACCCCACTAGCGAGCACCACCGTCACCACGCCAATCTTACATCGCTGAATTGCCACCAACGCCGCCAGCCCCACCCCCACCGCAAACCAGTCCGTTCCCGCGATTACACCCGCGGCGTCACTCGCTCCGCCCGTCGGCCGCACCGCGTGCCAGCCGAACCACACCGCGAGATTCAAGACCACTCCCACGACCGCCGCCGTCACTGCCGCCATCGCCCCGGCCAGCCGCCCGTTCCTGCGCACCTGCTCGATGTGCGGCGCCCCGAGAAAGATCCACAGGAAGCACGGCACAAACGTTACCCAAGTTGTCATCGCCGCCCCCAGCGTCGCCGCGACCCACGGCGTCAGCCCGCCCGGCTGATTCCAGCCGCCCATAAATCCTACGAACTGCAGCACCATGATCAGCGGCCCCGGCGTCGTCTCCGCCAATCCCAGGCCATCCAGCATCTGCGGCGCCGTGAGCCAGCCATAGTTTTCCACCGCCTGCTGCCCCACATAGGGCAGCACCGCATACGCCCCGCCGAAGGTCACCATCGCCGCCTTGCTGAAGAAAATCCCCTCCTTCACCCACACGCTCTCCCACCCCAGCCACAGCCCCGCCACCATCACGGGCGCCGCCCACAACACGCCGCCCACCGCCACAATCTTCCCCGCCCGCCCCCACGAAGGCCGCACCACCTCCACTAATCCGTCCTTCGTCTTCAGTCCGCCGTTTTCCAAACTCCGATCTCCCAGCTTCGGACTCCTACGGCTAGCCACCCACCCGATCACCGCCGCGCTCGCCACCACCGCCGGGAACGGCACCGCGAAGAAAAAGATCCCGCCAAACGCCCCCGCCGCCACCGCCCACTTCCACGGCGCATTCAATGCCTTCTTCCCGATGCGCCACACCGCCGCTACTACGATCGCCAGCACCGCCGCCTTCAGGCCGTGAAACACCGCCGCGATTTCCGCCACCGCGCCATACGTCACATAGATCCAGCTCAGCCCCCACAAGATCAGCGCCGACGGCACCACAAACAACACCCCCGCCACGATCCCGCCCCAGGTCCGGTGCAGCAGCCACCCGCAGTAGATCGCGAGCTGTGTCGCCTCCGGCCCCGGCAGCAGCATGCAAAAATTCAGCGCGTGCAAAAACCGCTCCTCCCCGATCCACCGCCGCTTCTCCACGAGCTCGGCGTGCATGATCGCGATCTGCCCCGTCGGCCCGCCAAAACTAATCCAGCCCAACTTCGCCCAAAACCGCAGGGCTTCGCCCCACGAAGGCCGTGCCTCCGCCCCGGCCTCCCGATGAAGTTCGCGTTCTGCGTCCGCCACGCCACGCAACGTAGCCTCCGCCCCCTTCTCGTCACTCCTTGAATCCTACTCCACCCTGACCACACTCTCCGTCCACTACTCAATGAACACCTTTCTCGGCATCGCCTACGAGGCTCTCATCATCCTCGCACTCGTCGCCACCAACGGATTCTTCGTCGCCGCCGAATTCGCCCTCGTCAAGGTCCGCTCCAGCCAGCTTCGCCCGCTCGCCAAGACCGGCGGCTGGCGCGTGAAGTTCGCCCTCATGGCGACCGACCGGCTCGACTCTGCCCTCTCAGCTACCCAGTTCGGCATCACCCTCACGAGTCTCGGCCTTGGCTGGGTTGGCGAGCCCTACGTCGCCAAGCGCCTCGAGCCCGTCCTCCACGCCTTCGGCGTCACCGACCACGCCGCCATCGAGTCCATCTCCTTCGCCGTCGCCTTCGCCCTGATCACGTTTTTTCACATCCTCTTCGGCGAACTCGCCCCCAAGGCGCTCGCCATCCAGCGCTCGAAAAACGTCACGTTGCTCGCCGCCGCGCCGCTGATGATTTTCTACTACTGTTTCCTGCCGTTCATCTGGGTCATCAACTTCTCGGCCAACCATCTCCTGCGCTTCCTCGGCCTGCGGCTCTCCTCCGGCGGTGACCACGGCCTCGGCGCCGAGGAACTCGAATACGTCTTCAGCCACGCCAAGCACTCCCACCCGAGCGACGCCCTCATCAACAAGCTCATGGTGCAGTCTCTGCGCGTCCGCGAAACCACCGCCCAGCAGATCATGCTGCCCCGCGATCAGGTCGTCGCCCTCTGGCTCGACAAGCCCTACGCCGAAAATCTCCGCACTGCCCAGACCAGCGGTCACAGCCGTTTCCCCGTTTGCTCCGGCACCATCGACGATATCCGCGGCCTCGTCCTCATCCGTGAGTGGCTCTGGCAGATCAACGCCCTCGGGCCCGATGCCTCCTTCGAGCCGCTCCTCCGCCCCATCCTCACCTTCGAGCCCACCACCAAGCTCCCGGTCATGATGGAGAAATTCCGCTCCGGCCGCAGCCACCTCGCCGTCGTCGTCGACGCCGAGAAACGCCTCGCCGGCATCGTTACATTCGAGGACGTCCTCGAGGAAATCGTCGGCGACATCCGCGACGAGTTCGACCTCGGCTCCGGCCCCATCTTCGACCGCACCACCTTCTCCATCGTCGTCAGCGGCTCCCTCACCGTGCGCGAGCTCCAGGCCGAGACCGGCTGGTCCTTCGAGTGGCAGCCCCGCGAGACTGCTGGCAACTGGATGATCCGCCACCTTGGCCACCTCCCGCGCCGCGACGAGCAAGTCACCGTCGGCGAATACCGCCTCACCGCCGTCGAGGTCAGCACCGAACGCATCCGCCGCCTCCGCGTCGAACGCATCGAGGACGTCCCCACGCTTTGACCGCCCATCTCTTTGTCTGCCTGCTTCGCCCCTAGCTGAAGTAGTCCGATAGAGGTTTTTTAGGCGCCTTGGTGCGCGCTGCGCCCGTCGCACCGAGCAGATTTTACGCTCGAAAGATCACGTCCCGCAAAACGTGCGATACCCCGCGCCGCCATCGGGCGCCGGTAAACGGAATTCCGCCATCGCCCGCGCGCGCGTGTGATCGAACGGCGCCGCCAACACCTCCAGCAGCTGCTCCATCACACCCATATCTCCCGCCTCCGCCGTCGCGAGCGCCTCCTCCACCCGATGGTTGCGCGGAATCACCGCCGGACAATTCGCGCGGCGCAGTCGCGCCACTTCCTCCGCCGATTGCGGCTGCCGGCCGAGTCGCGCCCGCCACTGCGCCCGCCACGCCTCAAACTCACTCTTACCATCCGCTTCCGGCGCCAGCGTTTCGAGCTCGGCCCATGTGTTGGTGAAATCCGCTTTCGCTGCGTGCATCCACGTCAAAAGCGCCTCTACCAGTGCCAGATCCTCCGGCTCCTCGTTAAACAGCCCGAGCTTGCGCCGCATGCCCGCGAGCCAGTGACGCTCAAAACTCTTCCCGAACCCACCGATCGCCTCGTTGGCGAGCGCGATCGCCGTCTCCTCCTGCGGATGCAGCACCGACAACATCGCTTCAGCGAGCCGCGCGACATTCCACTGCGCGATCTCCGGCTGATTCCCATAGGCGTAGCGCCCGTGGCGGTCGATAGAGCTGAACACGGTCGCCGGATCATAGACCTCCATAAACGCACAGGGCCCGTAGTCGATCGTCTCGCCCGAGAGCGCCATGTTGTCCGTGTTCATCACTCCGTGCACAAATCCCACGCTCATCCATTGGGCGATCAACCGCGCCTGCCGCTCGATCACCCCGCCAAGCAGCGCGAGCGCTGGGTTCTCCGCCCCGACCAGCTCCGGAAAATGCCGCTGCAACGTATACGCCACCAGTGCGCGCAACGCCGCCTCATCCCGCCGCGCCGCCGCCCACTCAAACGTCCCCACGCGGATGTGGCTCGCCGCGACGCGCGTCAGCACCGCGCCGGGCCGCGCTCCGTCCTGCCGCCACACTTCCTCGCCCGTCGCTACCACCGCCAGACTCCGCGTCGTCGGTATGCCCAACGCGTGCATCGCTTCGCTGATCGCGTATTCGCGCAACATCGCACCAAGTGTCGCCCGCCCGTCGCCGCGCCGCGAAAACGGCGTCGGCCCCGCACCCTTGAGTTGCACATCGTAGCGATCCCCGCGCGGCGTGATTTGCTCGCCCAACAAAATCGCCCGCCCGTCGCCAAGCGTTGTGAAGTGTCCGTATTGGTGTCCCGCGTAAGCCTGCGCGAGGGGCGCCGCGCCCGGAGGCAACTCATTCCCTGAAAAAATTTCCGCCCGCTTCGCCCGCCTGCTTTCGTCGCTCCCCGCCTCGAGCCCTAGCTCCGCCGCCAAACTCCGATTCCAGGCCACTACCCGCGGTGCCCGCACGGCCGTCGGTCCCACCGCTACGTGCAGCAGGCCCGGCAGCCGCGAATAAGAATGCTCGAGCCGCCAGCAGCCCGCCTCCGGTGACGAAAGATCCATTTCGGACATGCGCGCGATTCGGACCATGCGGACCGCCCCGTCAAGTTCCCTCCGCTTCCGGCCGCTCCGCCGGCCCGAACAATCACCACTGACCGCTCGCCATTCCGCCTCTCGCAGTCATTTTCCCCGACCATGACGACCACTCTCCGCGCCACCCTCGCCGCCGTGCTCCTCTGTGCTTTCACCGCCTGCGGCAAGAAGGACGACCACGCCGGCCACGATCACTCGGCCCACAAACACGTCCACACCGCGCCCCACGGCGGCACCCTCGTCGAGGTCGGCGAGCACGCCTATAATATCGAGCTGCTCCGCGACGCCGCCACCGGCAAACTCACTGCCTGGGTCCTCGACGGCCATGCCGAGAACTTCATCCGTATCAAGGCCCCGGCCCTCGAACTCGTGGCCACCGTCGCGGGCGCCAAGCAGACGCTCTCTCTCGCCGCCGTCGCCAATCCCGCCACCAATGAAAAGGTCGGCGACACGTCCCAATTCGAAGCCACCGCCGACTGGCTCAAGACCACCACCACCTTCGACGGCGTGTTCCCGACCCTCGTGATTCGCGAGTCCACGTTCAGCGCCATCAAGTTCAACTTCCCCAAGGGCAGCGACTGAGCGCCCGGGCCCGCCTCATGCGCTCCCGTTCTGTCTCGCTGTGGACCCTCGGCGCGTTGCTCACCGCCTTGTCGACCCACGCCGCGCCGCCGTTTCTCAAGGGCCCCCGCGACCACTCCCAATGCTGCGGTCTCGGCGGCGCCCCGCTCATGGTCGATGGCGTGGTGCTCCATGAGCCGCCCCTCGCCTCGGCCGATGATCTTCCGCGGCAGCCGTTCCGCTCCCGCGTCGGCGAGCCCCTGGCCGTGGCCGCGACCAACCCGCCGGTCGCTTCGCCCGCCGCGACCACCACGCCACCCGCCGCACCCGCCGCGCCGACCCGCCCACTGCTCCGGATCCCCGGTCCTCCGCTATCAGCCCTCGACGGTCCCCCAGTCCTTCGCAGCGGCTATCGCGAAATCGGCTTCAGCCAGCTCGCCGGCTTTCCCTTCGTCGCCCCCACCGAGCCGCTCCCCGCCGGCACTCCGCCGCCCGACTTGCTCGCCCAAGTGCCCGCCGCCATCCGCCGTCTCGACGGCCAGAAAGTCGTCCTCACCGGTTTCATGCTCCCGACGAAACTGGAGAATGGCTTCGCCACCGAATTCTTTTTCCTCAGCAGCTCCCAGCTCTGTTGTTTCGGCGTCACGCCCGCCGTCACCGAGTGGATCATGGTCAAGATGAACAAGGAGGGCCTCCCCGCCGTGCAGGACGTCCCGCTCACCCTCGCCGGCCGCCTCCGCGTGCAACCGCGCTGGACCGACGGCTTCCTCACTTCCCTCTACACCCTCGAAGGCGACGGCCTCCTGAAAACCAAAAAATAGCCCGCGCCTCCCTCGCTTCCCCGCGCAGCTCCCGCGCTCACTCGCCGCGTTTGCAATCGCCTCAACGCGTCGCACGCTGCCCCATCGAAAATCGTAAATCTAAAATCGTAAATCCTCAGATGATCCCCGTCACCGTCCTCACCGGCTTCCTCGGCGCCGGCAAAACCACGCTCCTCAACCGCATCCTCACCGAACAGCACGGCAAGAAACTCGCCGTCATCGAAAACGAATTCGGCGAGGTCGGCGTGGATCATCAGCTCGTCATCTCGTCCGACGAAGAGCTCTTCGAGATGAACAACGGCTGCATCTGCTGTTCCGTCCGCGGTGACCTCATCCGCATCCTCGGCCGCCTCCTCAAGCGCAAGGACAAGCTCGACGGCATCCTCATCGAGACCACCGGCCTCGCCAATCCCGCCCCCGTGGCGCAGACGTTTTTCACCGACGACGAGATGAAGTCCAACTTCCGCCTCGACGCCATCGTCACCGTCGTTGACGCCAAGCACGTCCTCCAGCACCTCGACGCCGACGACGAATCCGTCAAGCAGCTCGCCTTCGCCGACGTCATCCTCCTCAACAAAACCGATCTCGTACCCACGCTCGACCTCGACGCCCTCGAGGCCCGCATTCGCAAGATCAACGCCGTCGCCCGCATTCATCGCACGCACAACTGCGACATCCCCCTCGACCGCGTCCTCGACGTCGGCGGCTTCAATCTCTCCCGCGCCACTGAACTCGATCCGCAGTTCATGGAGCCCGAGTATCCTTTCGAGTGGGCTGGCGCCTACGCCCTCCCGATCGGCACGCACGACCTCGCCATCGGCCACTGCGATCACGACCACGGCCATGACCACGGTCACTCCCACGAGGGGCACGACCATGGCCACGGTGAAGGCCATGAGCACCACCATCACCACCACCACGGCAATCCCAACGAGCTCGACATCGTCGTCATGCCCGTGAAGTTGCCCGTCAACGGCGACCTCGAGTCCGCCGAATCCCAGGCCGCCATCCGCGCCGCCACGGAAGCCGCCGTCCACGTCTTCGCCGACTGGGAAGCCCGCTGTAAGGAGGGCGACACCGTCGTCCCCGGCGCCACGCTCCACCGCCTCCTCCTCACCGACGGCCACGCGCACTTCAAGCTCAAGATCGACGCGCCCGGTTTCTACCTCGTCTTCGAGTCCTGCGGCCATGACCCGCTCCACATCCACGTCATGGGCGAAGTCGCGAAGCCCGCCTGGCAGCGCGACTACCACGCCGCCCACACGCACAACGACGCCGTCACGAGCGTCGGCATCAGCACCCCCGGCGACCTCGACGGCAAAAAGCTCAACGACTGGATTAGCGAGCTCCTCCGCACCAAGGGCGGCGACATCTACCGCATGAAGGGCGTCCTCAGCGTGAAAGGCGCCCAAAAGCGCCTCGTCTTCCAAGGCGTGCACATGCTCTTCGACGCCAAGTTCGACCGCGAGTGGGCCAAGGGCGAAGCCCGCACCAACACCCTCGTCTTCATCGGCAAGAACCTCGAGCGCGAGAAACTCACCGAGGCGTTCAAAGCCTGCCTCACTTAAGCCGGGAGCGCGGCCGTCCCCGGCCGCTCGACACCCGAGATCCAGCTGATCGCCGCCGGACGAGTGCCTCGCTCCGACCATGGCAAAAATTCCTGCCCGCCTCCCGGGGCAGGACGCCGACGTCGACCGACCGGCCTCGGTGAACCGCTGCAGACTGTTCTCCGGGGAGCGAATCGGGAGGGCGAAATTCTTGCCGAACCGGGAGGAGGGGCAGGAGTAATCAAGTAATCGGCGCCCCCGTGCTGCGGTTGAGCAAAAATACGCGTCCTCGGCCCCGTTGGCCAATCCCAGCCACCTCCGCCCTCGCGGATCCGCACGTCACGTCGCACCCTCACGCCGCCGCGGCCACCGACTGGGCCGCCCCACCGCTCGCGGTCACCGCATCGCCGGTTTCAGGCCGGCGGCGCCGCGCCCCGCCGCGCTGGAACACTCGGCGCGCGATGCAATACCGCGCATGGAAATCCGGGTTCGACCAGCGCAACGGCAGCACCAGCGGGTCAATCTGACCGAGTAACTCCGCTCCTTCCGCCAGTGCCTGCTTTATGCCTAATGTCGCGATGCACTTGTCTGACGCGAGCCCGCGCGATGCTGCCGTGGTTTCTTTAACTCGTGCAATGCAGTCGTGCAGTTCTTGCATCACCCCGGCCGTAATCCCGTAGCTCTGTAGCTCACCCTGCAGCGGCTGCGCCGCGTTATAAATTCGCTGCGCCAACCCAGCCCGCAGGTCCTGCCGGAGCAGGCGGAAATCCTTGCGCGACACATCGGCCAACGACGCGAGGTGAATGAGGCCATGCGACCGCGCGTAGCTCAACAGCGGACCGGCGACCGCGAGACTGACATTCGTCAACGCCTCAAACGTCGCCCGACGCTCGACCGTGTCGCCCTCGGTGGGCATCGTCTGCACATCCGCGAGCCTATCGAGGCGAGCGACAACTCGCCCCAACGCTGCCACCTTGGGCGTAAGCGCCTCGACGTGGAGGACGGCGGGATGGGTGTTGAGGAACGCCCAGGTATTCCTGAGCATTCCACCGGTATTCGTTTGTTCTGCATTCATAATGTGAGTGGTGATGGGATGGGTGGCGAGCCGTCGGCCGCGATCAGATCGGTCTTTCGGCTGGTCTTCAGCGTAACACGAAAGGTGTGCAGTCCGACTTCCCACCTCTCATCTTTTTTGCTCCACCTCCACATCACCCGAGCACCCTGATCGGCTGGAGGTTACGCAGCTCCAAACCGGAAAAACTGGCGCTCGCCCCGTTCCGCTCTGGATTTTTGCGGCAACTCCCCGGCCTCTCTCCCGACACCGCCCCGCCCAGGCGTCTCCGCACGAGCCGACCGCGGTTTTTTTGCGCCCCCACTCATTTCCCCCGCCGGCGGATTCGTTTTTCCTGCGGCCAAATCCGCAACTTCCCCCTCCGATCCGCTTTGTCCCGGCCCGGAGATCACCGCCCCTCTCCCTCAACTCGTTTTGTCTTTGCCCTGGATCGCTTCACCCAAGCCCGACTTCATCTTTCCCGGCGCCGAGATCGTTTTTCCCGCGCGCGACTCGCCCTGTCCCGCCCGGCCGGACTCGCCCCCGCGCTGCCTCCGCCGTGCCCGCCCCGCGCCGGACCGCTCCCCTCTCGGCCACAGCGCCGGCTCGCCAACGCCGGCCCTGCATGGATAGTGCGTCGCGGATGAAATCGCTCCTCCTCGTCGGCGCCACCGGGCTCGTCGGCCAATCCGTCCTTACCTCCGCCCTCGCGGATCCACATGTCACGCGCCTCGTTGCTCCCACGCGTCGCCCGCTCCCGCCTCACCCCAAACTCGTCAACCCGCTGGTGGATTTCGACGCCCTCCCGGCCGATGCCCCCTGGTGGGCGGTCGACGGCGTGATCTGCACGCTAGGCACCACCATTAAGAAGGCCGGCTCGCAGTCCGCCTTTCGCCGCGTCGATCACGACTATCCGCTCGCCGTGGCCACGCTCGCCCGCCGGCACGGCGCGGGCTCCTTTGCCGTCGTCTCCTCAGTCGGCGCCGATGCCTCCTCCCGCACCTTCTACCTCCGCACCAAGGGCGAGATGGAAGCCGCCCTCCGCTCCGTCGGCTTCCCGTCCCTTACCATCCTGCGTCCCTCGTTTATCGGCGGCGATCGCACGGAGCGGCGTCCTTTCGAAGCGCTCGCGCTCCGCCTCTTCTCCGCCCTCCCGTTTCTGCTGCCGCGCCGCTACCGCGTAGTGCCCGCCGACCGTATCGCGCGCACCCTCCTCTCGGCCGCACTCGCCGCCCGCCCCGGCGCACACCTCGTCGAGTCCGAGGCGATCTAGGCCGGTCCGCTCGCCCCCATGATCAAAGCGCGGCACCTCCCTTTCCTTTTCTGCCCGCTCGCGCTCTTCGTTATCCGATCACTCTTCGCCGCCGACGGCCTCGCCGCGAAGTATCCCCACGACGTAGGACTCGCCCGCGATCCCGCCGTCCTCTTCGCCGATGACTTCGAGTCGGGCGATATGAAGAAATGGGATGAGCAACGCGGCCGTGTGCTCGTCACTCCAGCCGCCCCGCACTCCGGTCAGTGGTCGGCCGAATTCCCCCTGGAGCGCGGCCAGCGGCAAAGCCCCGACGCCATCAAGTGGTTCATGCCCAGCGCCGACACCGTCCACGTCCGCTTCTACGTCAAATTTTCCGCCGACTACCGCTACGCCCACCACTTCGTTTGGCTCCTCGCTAATCAGACCAAAAACAAATGGTCCGGCTTTGGTAAAGCGGGCCGACAACCCGATGGCACCTACTACTCCACCGGCATGGAGCCGTGGTTTGCCTGGGGCCAGAATCCGCCGCCCGGCGAAGTAAATCTCTACAGTTACTTCCTCGACCTACGGCCCGATCCGAAGATGCCCGGCCAATACTGGGGCAAGGCCTTCTTCCCGCCCGGCCCCGCCGCCGGCGAAGCCGCCTCGCCCCACCGCGTCGTGCCCGTGCTTGATCGCTGGCAATGCTGGGAATTCATGCTCTCGGCCAATACCGCGCCCGAGGTCGCCGACGGACGCCAGGCCATGTGGATCGACGGCCAACTCGTTGGCGAATTCACCGGCATCCGCTGGCGCCGCGATCTCGACCTCCAGGTGAACTGTCTCTGGCTCGAGCACTACGGCTACGATGCCGGCGATCCCACGAAACGCTTTTGGGGCGAGCGCCAATCCGTCTGGTTCGACGATGTCGTCGTCGCTCGGAGTTACATCGGCCCGATGACCGGGCGCTGAGGCCGCTGGGCCTGCGCGCCGCTCTTGCGGCGACCGCTCACATCAGCGCCGAGAGCACGAGCACTGCGGCCGACATCGCAAACATGAGCAGAGTCACGGACATCGAACGCGCGAAATTCGTAAAGAGTGTAAACATGGCGGACCGGATAACTACGTGAGTATTTTTACTTCCGCGTTCATCGGCTCGCTTGCGCCGGAGTTGAGCACAAAAAAAATCCGCCGCTCCTGCGAGCGGCGGATGTAATTCTGGAAAACGAAGCGCCGTCAGCGCTTGCGGCCGGCTCAGCCGATGCTCGCGTCGACTTCCTGCGGGCTCCAGCCCTTGCGGAAATACTTCGGAGCGAGCAGCGCGTCGGCCTCGGGCAACGAGGTCTTCATGTTGGCCGCATCCCACGTGAACTTCTTGCCCACGAGGATGGCGACAGTGCCGAGGCACACGGTCTCGGTGAAGGGCACCGAGTATTCGAAGTTCGAGCCTGCACCCGCAGGATTGCCGGCGCGGATCGCGGCAATCCACTCCTTGTGCGGATTGTTTTCCGGCACGCGCGGGATGGTCTTCGGCGGCATCTTGCCACCCTCGACGAGTTCCTTGTGGAAAGACTCCGGGAGGAAACGTGGGCTGTTGCAGTAATCGTTGCCGTCGTAAACCGTGCCCTTGCTGCCGATGATGAGCTGGCCGCCCTTGGCGAGCTGACGGGACTCTTCGAGCCCCTTCGGACGCGGGGGAAGCTCGCCACCTTCGCGCCACGTGAGCGTGACCGGGGGCTGCTTGCCGCGGGCCGGGAACTGAAACTCGACGACCGCAGATTTCGGATAGGCCACCTTGCTGGCCTGATCGATCTTCTTGAGCTCGACGCTGGTCGGAGCGCCCAGATCCAGGTTCCAGAAGGCCGCATCCATGATGTGGCAGGCCATGTCGCCGAGCGCGCCGCAGCCGTAGTCCTGCAGACCACGCCAGTTGAAGGGATGGATCTTCGAGCTGAAGGTGCGCTCCTGCGCACGGCCGAGAAACGCGTCGAAATTCATGCCAGCTGGGACCGGCTCGGAGGCGGGCCACTCCTGCATACCCTGCGGCCAGACCGGACGGTTCGTCCAGATCTGCACTTCGCGAACTTCACCGATGAGACCCGCGCCATACCACTCGCGCACGAGGCGGATACCTTCGCCGGCGTGGCCCTGGTTACCCATCTGCGTCGAGACGCCGTTGAGGCGGGCGAGGCGGAGGAGTTCGCGCGCCTCGAAGACGGTCTGCGTGAGGGGCTTTTGGACGTAGACGTGCTTGCCCAGCATGATCGCCATGTAGGCGGGCAGGAAGTGCATGTGATCCGGCGTGGCGACGCCGACCGCGTCGATCTGATTGTCCATCTCGAGGAGCATCTTCCGGAAATCCGTGTAGAATTTCGCCTTTGGGAAGGCGTCCTTCAGCTTCTTCAGATTGCCCGTGATGCGCTGGCTCTTCGTATCCCAATCGATATCGCACAGCGCGACGACTTCCTCGTCCTTGTGCGCCATGATATCGCTGAAGCCCTTGCCACCGCAGCCGACTTGCGCGACACGCACTTTGGCTCCGGGGGCGATCGGACGAGGCTTGCGGGGATTCTTGGCGAGGCTTTGGCAGCCCGGGAAGGCCAGCATGGCGGCAGCCACGGCCGAAAAAGTGAGGAAATCGCGACGATTGAATGATGACGTTGACATGGTTGGGGGAAGGTAAGCTGAAACGCGCGAGACGCTCCGGCGTTGAAGGGGTTTCGGGATGACAGGGAAAACGAGCGAAAAACCACGAAGCGCCAACGCCCCGCACTTTTCAAGTGCCAACTCGGTTACTTGCTGCCCCGCGCCAAAATATGCGGCGCAATCACCAAGAGACCGTCAGCGCACCCGGCGGCTGCCTGCGAGCCACCCGGCCACCGCCCCTCAGCCCCGGGCGTCCGTTTCGCCCGGTGTTCCGGGCGGACTTCCCGGCAACGTCGGATCAAGCCCGAGCTGGCGAAGCTGCGGCGCCATCACGCGCTCGTAGCAATCGGGACAGACACCGTGGCTGAACTTCGCCCCCTGCTGTCGCGCAAAGTAAGTTTCCACCTCCTGCCAATACTTCCGGTCGTCGCGAATCTTCTTACAATAACCACAAATTGGAATGAAGGCCTCCAGCTCCTTCACCTGCGCCGTCAGACCGATGATCCGCTCCGCCACGTGGAGCCGCATTCCCAGTTCGTCAGCATCCACCGGCTTGGCGAGAAAATCATCCACCCCGGCCGCCAGCGCCTCCGCCCGGCTCTCGCGCGTAATCTTCGTCGAACTCACCAGAATGTAGTAAACATAGTTGCCTTCGCGCTGGCGCAGCATCCGACACAGGTCGAGGCCGTCGATCACCGGCATGCGCCAGTCACTCACCACCACGCGGATATCCCGCTCGGCCAGCCGACTCCATGCCGCCTTGGCACTAGTGACCAACTCCACTTCGTGCCCGAGTGACTTTACGACTGCCTGGAGCTGCAGTGCCGCAATCGGTTGATCTTCGATGGCCAGAACTTTCATGAAAGCAGGAGATTGAGGCGCCCGATCTCGTCACGCAACCGCCCGCAGGCCACCCGCAATTCGCTCAGGCGCGCATCGATCGCTTTCACTTCCCCTGACCGGGCCGCGCGCTCAAGCGCCAGCGCGGCCGCTCGCACCTGCATGCCGCCAAACGACGCGGCATTCCCCGCAAATGCGTGCGCTTCCTGCGCGAGATCGTCCTCCGCCCGCTCGGCAGCGAGTTGCCGCAACCGCTCCACCCGCTCCCGTTCGTCGCTCAAATACATTTCGACCAGTTCGGGCAACAGTGATGCGCCCTTGGTGCCCGGCAAGGCCCGCGCCGAGGCCAGCGTGTCCGCATCGATAATGTCCGGCTGCGGCGTCGGTTTCGCCTCCGCCGTCCGGGACGCCGGTCGCACCGCCGCTCCCCTAAAGCCACAGCGCTCCAGCGCCGCGAGCAGTTCCTGCGGTCGCACGGGTTTCGTGAGGTGGTCATCCATTCCCGCCGCGATGCACTTGGCGCGGTCACCCGCCATCGCATAGGCCGTGAGCGCGATCACCGGGATGCGGGGATTCACCCGGCCGAGCTCGCCGGTGCGGATGCGCCGCGTCGCCTCGTAGCCGTCCAATACCGGCATCTGGCAATCCATCAGCACCACGTCGAAATCACGCGCCTCGAGCCGCTCCAATGCCTGCTTGCCGTTGATCGCCACATCCACCTCGTGGCCCAGTTTGAGCAACATCAACGACGCCACCCGCTGGTTCGCCGGATTGTCCTCGACCAAAAGGACCCGCAAGTGCTGCCCGCCAAACGCCACCTCGCGGTTCGCCGATGGCGACGGGGTTGCTTCGACCGCCAGCACGCGGGCCAAACACCGCCCCAGCTGACCATCCCCTACCGGCTTGGTGAGAATACCGGCAAACCCCACGGCCGTCGCCGTCGCCACATCTACGTTGGGGCCGGCCGACGAGAGCATCACGAGCGGCAGCGCCCCCAGTTCCACATCGGTGCGCAGTTCGACCGCCAATTCCAAACCACTCATCTGCGGCATGTGCCAGTCGAGCAGCGCAGCGTGCCACGGTGCGGACGCGCGATCCCGCAATCGGCGGAGCGCCGACGCTCCATCGGCGACCGCCTCGGCCGCCACTCCCAGCCGAGCGAGTTGCCCGAGGGTGATCCGACGGTTCGTCTCGTTATCGTCCACTACCAGCACCCGTCGACCTGGCGGCAGCGCCAGCGGCGGGGGGCTCGCCATCGCTCGTCCCCGGGGAAACTCCAGTTGGAACCAAAATGTCGACCCCTTCCCCTGTTCACTTTCGAACCCGATCTCTCCGCCCATCAGCTCCACCAATTGCCGCGATATCGCCAGCCCGAGCCCCGTGCCGCCAAATCGACGCGTCGTCGACGCGTCTTCCTGGGTGAAGGGCTGAAAGAGCCGCGCCCGGGACTCGGGGGCGATGCCCACGCCCGTATCACGCAGGCTCACCCGAATCGCCGCCTGTGTGGTCGTCGCCTGCACCACTTTTACCACCGCGACAATCTCGCCGCGCTCGGTGAACTTCACGGCGTTGCCCAGCAGGTTGGTGAACACTTGGCGCACGCGCCCGCCGTCCCCCACCCACATTCCCTCCGCCGCGGAATCGAATTCGACCACCACTTCCACTTTGCGCTCGTGCGCCCGGGACGCGAGCAACGCCACCGTCTCATCGACCAACCGCTTGAGATCGAAGTCCACCGCCTCCACATGGAGCTTTCCCGCCTCCATCTTGGAGAAGTCGAGGATGTCGTTGATGACCGTTAACAATCCCTCGGCTCCGCTCTGAATCGTGCGCGCCATCTCTTGTTGCTCGGGCGCCAGCTCGGTGTCGGCCAAGAGCCCGCTCATGCCCACCACCGCATTAAGCGGCGTGCGGATCTCGTGGCTCATGTTGGCCAGGAATTCCGATTTCATCCGCGAGGCCTCGAGCGCCTGGTCGCGCGCCACAGCGAGACTACGCTCGAGCCGCTTCCGCTCCGTGATGTCCTCGATCTGCGAGACAAAGTGCACGGGCTCCGCCGCGTCGTCGCGCACGAGCGAAACGGTGACTTTGATCCACACCACGCCGCCGTCGCGATGGAGATAACGCTTTTCCGCGCGATAAACCCGCTGTTCGCCTGCGATCAACTGCTTCATCTGAGCGAGATTCGTCTCAAGATCATCCGGATGGGTGATGTCTTGAAACGTCTTCGTCATCAGCGTCGCCTCGTCGAAACCCACGATCTCACACACCGCGCGATTCACCCGTAGGTAGCGCCCGCCAAGACCGACGATTGCCATGCCGATGCCCGCATAGTCGAAAGCCTGCCGAAACCGCTCCTCGCTTTCGCGCAACGCTTCCTGGGCGGTCTTCTGCGGCGTCACATCGATGACCGTCGACAGCTCCTCGAAATTCCCCGCTCCCGGCAACGCACGCCGCGACCATGAGACATTGGCCCACCGCACACTGCCATCGGCCAGGAGGAAGCGCTTCTCCATGGCAAACGACGCCAAATCACCGCGCCGCATACTCGTCATCGCCTCCTCCTGCCGCGCCGCATCTTCGGGATGTGTGCGCACCAAGTAAGCGTCGGGGCGGCTGGCAGCCTCTTCCTTCGTCACGCCAGTGATCCACTCGTGCGCCGGATTCAGCACCGCCTCTTCACGCCCGTCGATCGTCCGCACAAACCGCACCCCCACCGGCATCTCGGTCAAAACGAGATTCAATCGCGCGCGCTCCGCTTCCAATGCTACGCGGGTTCGTCGCTCCTCCGTCACATCCGAGAAACTCACCACCGCCATCTGCGCTCGCCCTTCCCCGTCCAGCAACGGCTGCGCGCGCACCGAAATCCAGGTTATCGCGCCGTCCGGTTTTTCCACGCCCATGATCACGTCCCGTTGCGGACTTCCGGTGCGCAGCGCGCGCGTCGCCGGGTGCTCCTCGCCGGGAAAAACCGCCCCGTCTTCCGTGATGGTTCGCCACCGAGCATCGATCGCCGAACGCCCCAACAGCTGCTCCCGCGTCAGCCCCAAAATCCGCCCGGCCGCCGCATTGCACTCCACGATCGCCCCACTCGCATCGTGCTGCACGATGCCGTCGGCCACGAGGCCGAAGATCAGCTCCAGTCGCGTCCGCGCGGCCAGCCCCGCCGCCTCCGCGGCCTTGCGCCGCGTAATATCGCGGGCAATGCCCAGAAACCCGGTGATCAACCCGTGACTGTCCCGCAGCGCGGTCACGCTCAGCGACACCGCGAAGCGCGCTCCGCCCTTGCGCACGTAGGTCCATTCCCGCTCCTCCGTTTCACCCTGGCTCGCGCGCAGGACAAATACATCAAAGCCTGGCGCAATGGCTCGGCCAAGCTCGGCCGACAACTCCGCCGCCCGCGCCTCTACTTCCTCTGCCACATGGATGATGCTCGGCGTGTGCTTTCCCACCAGCTCATCGGCGCGGTAGCCCAACAACTCCTCCGCGCCCCGGCTGAACACTTCAATGACGCCATCGGGCCGAGTCGCAATAATACTGAAGGCATTTCCGTCCAGCACGGCGCGATGCAGACGGAAGTTCTCCTCCAGCACCGACTGGGTGCGGGTGAGCTCGATCGTCCGTTCCGCGACGCGTCGCTCCAGTTCCTCTGCCAGTTGTTTCTGCTCGTGAATGTCGGTCGACGTCCCGATCCAACGCTCGATGCGTCCGGCTACATCGCGCTGGGGATGCGCCCGCCAAAGTTGCCAGCGATACATGCCATCGGCCGCGCGTCGCAGTCGATACTCCCCACCCCCGGCGCGCGATCCCACGAGCATCGCCCGCCACTCCGTCGAGCACGCCCCCACATCGTCCGGATGTATGACCGCCAACCAACCATCGTCCTGCGATTCCTCCAACGTGAGCCCGGTAAACTCGGTCCATCCCCGGTTGAACGTCACCGCCGGCCCTTCCGGTCGCGTCGTCCACACCATCTGCGGCATGGTGTCGGCGAGAAAGCGATAGTTCAGCTCGCTGGCTCTCACCCGCGCCTCGGCATCGCGCTGCCCCGTGACATCGACGGCCTTCGTCACCAACACGCGCACGCCGCTGGGCATCCGGCCGATTAATGCCGTGTGAAATTCCCACACGCGCCGTTCGCCGCTCTTCGTCTGAATCGTGCGCTCTCCATCCTCGCTGCGTGAGACCGCCGCGAATCGCTGTTCGAGAAACTCCTCCAATCGATCAGGCGGCTCGCGACCCATGGCCCGCCGCGTCCAATCCGCGACCGTCTTCAGCTCCTCTGCCGTGTAGCCCGACAGCTCCAGCCACACTCGGTTCAGGAGCAAAATCCGCCCGTCGCTGGTCCAGAGCATCCCGGGCACGGGCGATTCCACCATCGCCGCGCGAAACCGTTCCTCGAGTTCCCGGGACTCCGCACTCAGTCGCTGCGCTTCTCGCGTGCGCTCTTCGACCCGCGCCTCCAATTGCTCGTTCGCCTCGCGTAAACTCCTCCTCGCCCGCGTCACCATCCCAAAGGCGGCGGACAACAACCCCAGCACCAGTAGCCCTCCGGTGGCGAGCACGCCCTGCAACCGACGTTCGCCTTCCCTAAACTTTTCATCCCGCACCAACAGCAGTCGGTCCTCCTCCGCGAGCAGTCCGTCCGTGCCCGCTCGCAGCGACTGTATGACTTCGGCCGACTCCGCCTGCAGGGCCGCCACCGCGGCCGCCACCCCACCGCTCTGCCGCGCCTGCACTTGCACCACCTTTAGTTCAAAATTCCGCCGCGCCGCCTCCCGCAATGCGACCACTTTCTCCATTTGCCGGGGATTGTCCGCCGTCAATCGCGCCACCTGCTCCAGCGCCGCCGCCATCGCATCACGATGCGCGCCCAGTCGGTCAGAGTAACGCGCCTCACCCGTCAGCGCAAAGTTCCGCGCCGCAGTGTCCATCCGCGCCATCGCGCCAATGAACCGCTCGACCCCCAGTTCGACCTCGATAGAGTGCCGCACCGCGAGCGTCGCCGCACTTCGCTCCTCGTTGCTCGCCGCCAGAATCACGCCAACTGACCCGAGCAATCCTGCCGCCAGAGCGAAAAAAACCAACGCGCGCACCTGCATCTTCTCTTCGCTAACTGCTCGCCGCACCACCGCGACCAATAGACCGCAGCCGCATACCATTGCCCCCACTGCACTCACCCAAAACCACCCCGAGGCTCCATTACTCCGTGCCTCCATCATCTGCAGCCCCACCAACCGCCCCGCCACCACCGTGAGACCCAGTGCGACCAATCCGGCGCCCCCGCCGAGCAATAGGGGACGCGATAGTTGGAATGGGGTTTCCCGACTCACTTTCGCAATCTACCTGCGCTTCATTTCCGCGCGAGCAGAAAGCCGATTTCACCGACGCTCATCACGCGCCGGGCAATTTCCCCGCCGCCTCGGCCTCTTCGATCGTCTTCGGCCAGTCGGCTTTCAACAACCGCGACAACGACCGATCGGCCAAAAGCTTCCCGCCCGTCTGACACCGTGGACAATAGTTCACCTCGTTCTCCGCATACTGGATGCGCTGCACCGCCGTCCCGCACATCGGACAGGGCTGACCAAACTTCCCGTGCACCGCCATCTCCGGCCGAAACGCCGTCACCTTCGCGGGAAATCCCTCGCCCGCTTCCTTCCGTAGCCGCTCGGTCCACGCCTCAAGCACGGATCGCGTCGCCTCGCCCAAACGCGCGATCTCCTTGGCTGTCAGCTTCTGCGTCAGCGTCACCGGAGAAAGTTTTGCCGCGTGCAAAATCTCATCCGAGTAAGCGTTGCCCACCCCGCTGAACAACCCCGGATCCGTCAGCGCCCGCTTCAAGGTGTGATTCTCTCGCGTCAACGCCGCCGCAAACTCCTCCGCGGTGCACGTCAACACGTCGATCCCGCCGCGCTTATGCGCCGCGAGCCCCGCCTCATCCGCCACCACATGCAGCGACGCCCGCCGCTTCGTGCCGGCCTCTGTCAGCGTGAGTGATCCACCGCCGGAAAAGAAAAAGGTCGCGAGCGCATTTCGCGTCACCGCCTTCGCCGCCGTATCGCTCCACTGCCACCGCCCCGCGATCATCAGGTGCACCACAAGCCATTTCCCATCCTCGAACCGAAACGCGATCCGCTTCCCGAGCCGCCGCAACGCCACGACCCGCATTCCCTCCAATGCTCCGATGGGCGGAATCGCCGTCCGTAGCACAAATACATCCACCACTCGCAGCTTCTCCAACACGCGCCCCACCACCCGTCGCTCCAGCGCCTCGAGGTAGACGGTGATGTCAGGTAATTCGGGCATCGCTGCATCCTCGTTCACGCCGCGCCCTCTGCCAAGCCTCGCTTGGCTCTCTTGGGAACGCCGAGCTCCAGCTCGGCCTTCCTCCTCTCGGCTTTGTCCTCTGCACGCCCGCACAGCCGCGCACAATCCCCACCCGCACAACACACTGCTCCTCGCCTCCCGCCCGTCATCGAACACGCTGCCGCGCATGCCCACCGAAGCCTACTTGCCGCTCGCCCTCCGCGAGTTCACCCGCCTTCAGCAACTCGCCGACCGCGCCCTCGCCCAACTTCCCGTCGACGCCTTCTTCGCCCAGCCCGCCCCCGGGGACAACAGCATCGCCCAGATCCTCAAACACGTCGGTGGCAACCTCCTCTCCCGTTGGACCGATTTGCTCACGACCGACGGCGAGAAACCTGGCCGCGACCGCGACACCGAGTTTGTCCTTCTACCTGCCGACACCCGCGACCAGCTCCTCGCGCGCTGGTCCGCCGGTTGGGCCGCGCTCTTCACGGCACTGACTCCTCTGCAAGCCTCTGATCTCGACCGCACGGTCACCATTCGCGGCGAGCTGCTCACGGTGCTGCAGGCGATCAACCGCCAGCTCACCCACTACGCCTATCACATCGGTCAGATCGTCTACCTCGCGAAACACTTTTCCGGCCCCGCGTGGCAAAGCCTCAGTATCCCCGTCGGCCAGTCGGCCCGTTTCAACCAATCCCCGACAAAGTATTTGGGCAGTTCCTGAACAACGTCTCCTTGCGCATTCTCAGGAGCCCCGCACGGGCGCTCGAGTTTACCCGATCGATTTTGGATCGAATAAGTATCGCGCATTCTCTCCCCACCGCGCAAAGCCACCCGCCCTCACGAACTCACATCATACACTTCCACCAGCACCACGCCCGACCCACCGTCCGCGCCGCTGACTTGAATCGTCCAAGCACCCGCCGGCAAAGTTGCCAGCAATGCCGCATCGGCCCGCCCAGCCTGCAAGGCGAACGCCCCGGCGCGGCTCGCTGCGGCAGTGAGCGCCGCCGCATCCGCTGAAATCTCCCAGCCTGCATTGGCGGCCACGGCTGTGCCGCCCGACATCACCACGAGCAGCGGCCGCGCCAGCGTTCCGCCCAAACCGAACGCAACCAAACCCGGCCCCACGGCGCGCACGAGCACCGTCCGGGCATTGTCACCCGCGATCACCATCCCGGGAATCGCCACACCGGCGCCCGGCGCAACCCTCACCCGGGTCGAAAGATTCTTAAGTCGCGCACCCGCCGCGGCTCCTGCAACCACTCCCGATTCGAGGTCGTAGGCCTCGACCAAGGCCAACCCCGCCCCGCCATCCAGTGATGTCACCGGCGCCGTGTAGGCGCCCGGTTCGAGCGTCACCACCAACGCGCAATCTCCACTCCGCGCCGCGAGCGGAAACGCCCCGACGCCCGCCGCCGTGCCCGCGAGCATCGCCGCCTCCGTCACCGCCCCTGCATCCCAACCACGATTCGAAGCCACCACGCTGCCGTCGGCCCGTCGCAGCGTCAGCTCGGGTTTGGCCAATACCCCCGTCAGCCCAAACACCACGAGCCCCGGTCCGATTCCGCGAACCAGCACGCGCTTCGTTCCCGGTCCTTCGATGAAAAATCCCGGGATCAGCGTCGCCTCTCCGCTGCCCGCCGCTCCGCGCGTCGAGAGATTCGTGAGCCGCGCCGGCGCGAGCGGCACGCGCACCGTCGGCGCTACCGCACCCGCGCGCAACGTGAACACCTGTTCGTAACTCTTCCCGCCAGATTCCACAGTTACCACATAGTCGCCGTGAAACCCGCGTCCGCGCCACACTCCCGTTCCGTCAGTCGTGCCACTCGCCCGCGTGCGCCACGCATCGAGCACGAGCGACTTGTAAGCGCGCGCGTTCGGTTTCTCTGACCAGTCACGCCGATACATTGCGCCCGCCGGGATCCAATGCGCCCCCTCCCAAAAACCCCAATGCTGCACGCCGACGACGCTCGCATGGCTATACATCGTAATCAAAAAATCCCGCGTGTAGTCGGCCTGCAGTTCCTCGTCGTCCGTATTGATATCGAACTCCGTCACCCGCACCGGCAACCCGAGCGATTCGTAACGGTCCAGCACCTTGAGCACATTCACCGGGGGCGACGGATTCGCGCTGATGTGCGCCTGCAACCCGAGCCCGCCCAACGGCGCACCTGCGGTCATCAGATAACGCGCCGTCGTTTCAAAATGCGCCACGTGCCCCGCGTCCAGCGCCGCATCGTGGTTACTGTAGTCATTGAGAAACAGCGGCGCCTGCGCATGCGCCGCCCGCGCGGCCTTGAACCACTCGGTCTGGATCGTCGCGCCGAAGATATCCATCAAATCATGGTTCGCGTAGGGCTCGTTGAGCACATCCCACTCGTCCACCAGGTCGCGTGTCGCGCCCACCACCTCCGCGATGTGCGCCAGCGCCCGCCCCGGAATCTCACTCTGCCGCGCCGTGCCCTGCAAGGCTTGGATAGACGCCGGTAGGTTCTTCCATCCCGGCCAAACCAGCACATGCCCGCGCACATGAAAACCGTGATTCTTCAGCCACGCGAGTCCCGCGGCTGTCTGCGTCTTGGTAAATCCCGAGCCCCATTCGCCGGCCCACGCCGGCCATTTCAAATCGTTCTCCGTGCTCGCGGCGTTGAACAACTCCAGCGCCTTTTGCCGGTAAATCCGATTATCACTCGAATCGGTCACCAGCCGCGACATCTGCAGCGCCGAACCGAACTGAAACGCACTCTTGCGCTGCTCCACCCGCACGGTCGCACCAGGCACCGGCTTGCCGTTCGCATCGACCACCGCGATGGCAAAGTCCCCTTTCCTGATTTGCTCGATCCGGGCCAGCGCCGCCACCCGCCAGGCGGCATCCGTCTCGCGACCGATATACGACGGCCGCGTGCGCGGCAGCGCCGACACCGCGAGCGTCTTGCCGTAATAGACAAAATCGAAGCCCCCGATCTCGATCGTCTGGCGCTTAAACCCGAAACCAAACGCGACCTCGCTCGCATTCACCGCGAAATCCCCGCCAAACGTAAACGGCACGAAAAACTCCTTCCACTCCCCCGCCAGCGCATGCGTGCCTTCCACGCTCTTGTCGTAGTCTGGCGAAGCCTTCTGCACCACTAGACGCGCAAACGCCGCGTTCGACTCGTCACTCGCCGCCACCATCCGTGCCACAAAGCGCAACAGCGCCACGTCGCCCTTGGCCACCGCCCGTGTGATCGGCGTCTTGAACTCGATCGCCCACGAGGGCGATGAATCCACCTTGGTCTCAATCCGCCACGCCCGGGTGAACCCCGGTCCCGCCACATCGACCTGCGTCGCCGCCCCATTGCTGCTGGTGATGCGCCAAACGCCAAGACCCGATCCGATCAACGGCTGCCCCGCCGGAGAACTCGTCTGCGCGCTTGCGGAACAGAATAGCATCAAGCAACCCAGCACGAACCACCCGACGACTTTTATGCGGCGTAAATTCATGCTTCCCATGCAAGCATTCCGCCCGACGCACACAAGCCACGCGCACAACCCATTCGGCGAATATTTGGTATTGCCTGCATTTTCCGACTGCCTGCCACCGATTTTTTCGTTCTGAGTTCCACTGCCCCAGCCCGCTTCTCTTCGTCTGTCGTTCCTTCGCTTTCTCCTACCATGCTTTCGACCCCGCACTTTCTCCTTCGTTGCATCGCTACCCTCGCTGCAATGCTCCTTGCCATCACACTTGCCGCCCAATCCGTCCGCACCGGCACCATCGAGGGCCGCGTCTTCGATCCCGCGCGCGGCGAATACCTCGAGCAAGCCCGGCTCACTGTCGAGGGCACCGGCCTCGAAGCATTCACCGATAGTTCCGGCCAATACCGCCTTGATGGCGTTCCAGCGGGTGCCGCCCGCGTGCGCGTCTTTTTCACCGGCCTCGCCGCCCAAACCACCAGCGTCGCCGTGACCGCAGGTCAAACCGCCCGACACGACATCACCATGGCTGCGCCTGCGAGCAAACTCTCGCCGACCACCGCCACGCCGTCCCGCGATCCGAATGAACCCGTCAAGCTCACCGAGTTCGTCGTTGGCACGTCGCGCGAAATGGACGGCGCGGCGATCGCGATCAACTCGCAGCGTTTCGCCCGCAGCATCATCAACGTCGTCGCCGCCGATGAATTCGGCACCGTCGTCGACGGCACGCCCGGTGAGGTCATGAAATTTCTCCCCGGCATCACCATGGATTACAGCGCCGGCGAAGCGCGCACCGTCTCGATGAACGGCGTCCCCTCTGCCAATGTGCCCATCACCGTCGGCGGCTTCGATCTCGCCAGCGCCGCCGGCAACGGCACCGGCCGAGTCACCAACCTCGACCAATTCTCCGTCAACAGCATCTCCCGCATCGAGGTCCACCACTCCCCCACCCCCGAGTCCCCCGGCTCCGCCCTCGCCGGCTCCGTCAATATGGTCCCGAAGAGCGCCTTTGAACGCTCCCGCCCGTCCTACACTTACAGCGCATTTATTATGATGAAGGACGGCGACCGCCACTTCAACAAGACGGCCGGACCGCTCGATGAACCCATGCGCAAGGTCACTCCTGGCTGGAATTTCTCCGCCATTGTTCCCGTTAACAAACGCTTCGGCTTCACCCTCTCCGGCAACTACGCGGACCAATACAGCTACGAAGACGTCGTCGTCAGCACTTGGCGCGGCAACGGCAACGCCACCAACGTCGCCGCGACCGCCACGAATGGCCTGCCGTTCACCACCGCCGACAAACCCTACCTCAGCGACTTCGCCCTCCGCGACAGCACCCGAGACAACCGCACCGCTTCGGTGGCGGCCACCCTCGATTTCAAAGTTACCCCGCGCGACACCCTCTCCGCCTCGTTCCAATACACGTTCATCGGTGTAAAGCATAACAACCGCACGCTGTCCTTCTTCGTCAACCGCGTGCTCCCGGGCCAGTGGGGTCCCACCTTCACGCGCGGCGCCCCCGCCCTTCCCAATACCACCGTCGGCTTCGGCGAGATTCGCGTCCAGGGAGCCGCCCAAGACTGGTATGGCACCACCGACGCGACCTCGCTCGTCTGGCGTCATAACGGCCCCATCTGGAAAGCCGAAGCCGGCGCCGGTTACTCGGGCGCGGGCCTCCACATCCGTGACGTCGACAAGGGCTGGTTCGGCGCCACCCAAGCCCGCCGCACTGGCGTGGTCGTTTCGTTCGACGACATCTTTTACCTGCGCCCCAACAAAATCTCCGTCACCGACGCCGCCGGCAATGCCATCGATCCCTACAATCTCAACAACTACGCCCTCGCCAATGCCGACGATCACCCGCGTGAATCCTACGACGACAAACGCAGCGCCGCCGCCAGTCTCCGCCGCGACTTCACGCTCCGCGACATCCCCGTTTCCGCGAAATTCGGCGGCGAGGTAAAGAGCATGGCCCGCGATCTCCGCGGCCAAACCATTCCCTACAACTTCTGGGGCGCCGACCGCGTCGCCACGACCACCCCCGTCACCGGTGATGATGCCGCCGGCCGCGTCCTCGACACCGCATTTTCCGAACGCGTCGGCGCCTACGGTTTTCCCAAGGTCCAGTGGATCGACAACAACAAGTTCTACTCCCTCTACAAATCCAACCCCGAGTATTTCCAGCCTTTCACCGCCGCGCCGACCGACAGCCTCACCCTCCGAAACGCCGCTGACGCCAACCAAAACACGATCTATCGCAACGCCGTCGGCCTTTCGAAATACGCCCGCGAAGTCATCTCCTCCGCCTACCTCCGCCTCGACGCCGCATTCTTCCACCGCCGTCTCCAATTCGTCGGCGGCCTCCGCGCCGAGCAGACCAACGTGACCGCGGAAGGCCCGCTCACGGACCCGACCCGCAACTTCCTCCGCGACTCTACCGGCGCCATCGTCCCCCTCCGAAACGCCGCCGGCGCCATCGTCCTAAACGCCGCCGGCAAACCCTCGCCCACCCTCATCCAACCCGCGAGCTTCGCAGTGACCGGCGGCACCCTCAATAACGCCACCGCCGTCTCGCAGCTCACGTTTCTCGACCGCGGCCAACACGTCGCGAAGGAATACCTCCGTCTCTTCCCCAATATCAACGCGAGCTTCAACCTCCGCGAAAACCTCATCCTCCGCGGCGCCGCCTACCAGTCCGTCGGCCGCCCCGATTTCAACCAATACGCCGGCGGCATCACGCTCCCCGACACCCAAGCCACCACCATCGGCAATGCCAACATCACGGTGAACAACGCCGCCATTAAAGCCTGGAGCGCCAACACCGTAAAATTCCGCCTCGAATATTATTTCGAAAAAGTCGGCAACATCGCCCTCAGCGCCTACCGCCGCGATTTCAAAAACTTCTTCGGCAACATCACCTTCAAGGCCACGCCCGAATTCTTGGCTCTCTACGACCTCGACCCCTCGCTCTACGAAAACGACAACGTCGTCACGCAATACAACCTCACAAGCCGCGTCCGCATGGAAGGCCTCGACTTCGAATACAAGCAGGCCCTCACGTTTCTCCCCAGCTGGGCCCGCGGCCTGCAGACGTTTCTTAACGCCAGCGCCATCCGCGCCACGGGCGACGGTGCCGCCAACTTCGCCGGCTACATCCCTCGCAATTACAGCTGGGGCCTCAGCCTCAGCCGCCCCAAGTTCAACACTAAGCTCAGCTGGAATTATCGCGGAGCCCAACGCCGCGGGCTGATCGCCGCCAATGTCGCCAACAGCATCGAAACCAACACCTACAACTGGGGCTCCAAACGCCTCTACATCGACCTCACCGCCGACTACCAGCTCACACGTCGCTTCAGTCTCTTCATGAACATGCGCAACATCGCCGACACCTTCGAAGACTCCAAGATCTACGGCCCCAACACCCCCGACTACGCCAAATTCCGCCAGCGCGTCGACTACGGCTCCGCGTGGACCTTCGGCCTCCGCGGCACGCTGTAAGCACTCCTCCACCGCTATCCGCCTCTCTCCCTTCTCTCGCCTCCCCCATGTCCCTCTCACTCGCCCGCCTCCTCGCCCTCGCCTTCTCTCTCCTCGCCACCACGCTCCTCGCCGCTCCCGTGTCCAAGCCAAAGGTCATGCTCCTCACCGGCCAGTCGTCCAAGTATCACGACTGGGTCAAAAGTTACCCGCTCGTTAAATCCTACCTGGAGCAAACCGGCCTCTTTTCCGTCGACGTCGTGATCTCCCCCGGCAACGGCACCGATATGAGCGGCTTCCGACCCGACTTCGCGCGCTATGCCGCCGTGGTCATGATCTATGAAGGGGACGAATGGCCCGCCGCCACCAAGTCCGCCTTTGTCGACTATATGAAAAACGGCGGCGGCCTCGTCTCCATCCACGACACCGACAACGCCTTTCCCTATTGGAAAGAGTGGAACGAGATGATCGGCGTCGGTGGATGGGGCATGAAAGCCGACGGCTCCATCGGTGCCCGCGACCTCAGCTCGGGCCCCATGATCCGCTGGCGCGACGGCCAGATCGTCCTCGATGCCACCACCCCTGGCGGCGCCACCCATCCCACGCGCCACGACTTTATCGTCACCACGTGCGCCCCCGAACACCCGATCATGCGCGGCCTGCCCGCTGCCTGGCTCCATGCCAACGATGAGATCTACAGCCGCCTCCGCGGCCCTGCGAAAAACGTCACCGTGCTCGCCACCGCCTTTCCCGACAAAGCCAAGTTCCCCACTGCCACCGGCGAACACGAGCCCATGCTGATGGCTATCGCCTACGGAAAGGGCCGCGTCTTTCACACCACGTTGGGGCACGTCGGCCCGAAAGACCTGGCGCCCTTCGCCCCCCTCACCTGCACCGGCTTTATCGTTACCGTGCAACGCGGCACCGAATGGGCCGCCACGGGCAAAGTGACCCAGCCTGTCCCGGCCGATTTTCCGACGGACACCAAGACGTCTCTGCGCACGCCGTAGCGCCCACCCCACCGGCGAGTTGACCGCTGGTTCGCTACCATGCCGCGTTCCCGCAGACGCGGCGTGAGCGCGGGCTTGTGCTACTCGCTACTCGCGACTCACTACCCGCTGCTACCGCACGACTACTCGCTCCCTCCGCATGCAACTCACCAAACACTGGGCCGCCCATCTCGACGACTACGCCATCGACCTTGCGTGGTCACCCGACGGCACCCAACTCGCCGCCGCCAGTTCCGCCGGCCCCGTCTCCCTCTTCGCCGCCGCCGATGGCCAGAAGCGCCACGAACTCCCCGGCCACACGGAAGGCACGAACTGCCTCGCCTGGCTCTCGTCCGCCGCCCTCGCCACCGGTGGCCAAGACGGCGCCGTCAAATTCTGGGACGCCTCCGCCGGCCAGCACACCGCCACTGCCCCGCTCGGCCGCGACTGGGTTGAGCACCTCGCTTGGGTTCCGTCTCCGGCTCTCAGCTCTGAGCCTTCAGCTCTCGGCTCCCCCTACCTCCTCGCTGCCGCCGGCAAAACGCTCACCGCCCTCCGTCCCGACGCCACCGTCGCTCACACGTTCAAGCCGGCCGCCCGCACAATCACCGCCCTCGCCGCCCCGCGCCAGGGCGGCTGCGTGGCCGCCGCGCATTTCGGCGGGGTCCAACTCTGGGACACCGACGACTTTCTCCTCCAAAAGGAATTCCCTTACGCCAACGGCATTCAGTCCCTCGTCTGGTCGCCCGACCAACGCTGGCTCGTCTCCGGCAACCAAGATCCCTCGGTTCACCTCTGGATTCCGGAAAAGGACATCGAGCTCCACATGAGCGGCTACGAGACGAAGGTGAAATACCTCTCCTACGACCACACCTCGCGCTGGCTCGCCACGAGTGGCGGCCGCGATTGCTGCGTCTGGGATTGCAGCGGCGAAGGCCCCGAAGGTCGCGAACCCTCGATGCTCCCTCACGAAGCTCCGATTTGCGCCGTCGCCTTCCAAAACACCCACGGCCTCCTCGCCACCGCCGGCCAGGACGGCGTCGTGCAAATCTGGAGCCCCGAACGACCCAAGCCCCTCCGCGCGACGGTAAAAATGCCCGCCGCCGCGACGAAGCTCGTCTGGTCCCCCGACGACCGCTCCCTCGCCATCGGCTCCGCCAAGGGCGTCGTCTACGTGCTCAAGTGCGAATCCTGACCGACGCCCGCTGCTGCCGCCCGCAGCACTCGTCAGGCATACAACAGAAACTCCGCCCGTAGCCGCGCGAACTCCGCGAGTCCTGCCTCCCAATGTGCGGCGATCGTTGCATAATCTACTCCGCGCTCAATCGCCTCGCGGACCGTCGACGTGCCCATGACCTTGTCGAAGTAGTCCGCGTGCAATTCGAGTTTCGCGCCATAGAGCCGCCGCACGACTTCCAACACCGCGAGCACCACCGTCACCGAGCGAAACACCTCGCGGTCCGTCACGTGCAGCTGACACCCGCCGCAGCGTTGCCCCGCCCACTTGGAAAACGTCGGCGCAAACCACGCCTCGCGAAATCGCACGCCCGCCAGCCCGAGTAAGTTCAGTTCGCGCGCGAGCACAAAGCCATCGATCCATGGCGCGCCAAATAGTTCGAACGGCTTCGTCGTCCCGCGCGCCTCGGAGAGATTCGTTCCCTCTAGCAACACCAGCCCCGGATAGACCGTAGCCGTGTCGAGCGTCGGCATGTTCGGCGAAGGCAACACCCACGGCAGCCCCGTCTCGTCATACCAATCACCGCGCCGCCAGCCTTCCATTGCCACGACGGTGAGCGAGCATTTCCGCGCGAGAAACTTCGCGTTAAACAACCGCGCCAACTCGCCCACTGTCATCCCGTGCCGGCACGGCACCGGATAGAGTCCGATAAACGAACTGTGCCGCGGATACTCGAGGATCGGCCCTTCCATCGCGGACCCACTGATGGGATTCGGCCGGTCGAGCACGATGAACGGGATACCCGTCTCCGCCGCCGCCTGCATCGCATACGCCATCGTCGCCACGTAGGTGTAGACGCGCGTGCCCACGTCCTGCAGGTCAAACACCAGCACATCCACGCCGCGCAGCATCGCGTGCTCGACGGTCTTGCCCGTGTGCTGCGTGTCGAACTCCCGCATCGTCGCATCGATGTCCACCAGCGGGTCCGTCGGCAGTTTCAGCGCCTGCCCATAAAGCGAAAACACCGGCAGCCCCAGCTGCGGGTCCTGGAAGAAATCCACAAACTCTCCCGCCTGCGCGTTTCCGCGCACGCCATGTTCCGGCCCATAGAGCGCCACGAGATTAATGTCCGGCACCGCGCGCAACCGCTCGATGATGCTCACCACATTGCCATCCACGCCTGTCGGATTCGTGATCAGGCCGACGCGCTTACCGCGCAGGAGGTCCAGCTGGGACTCGAGGAGAACTTCGACGCCGAGTTTCATACCTTCAGCCAAAGCCACCCGCCTCCTCGGTGCGAAGGATTATTTATCCGCAATCCAGTCCCCATACACCCGCGGCCCCAGGTAGCGATACGCCTGCTCTGCCCGCACCGAGCCGCTCAGCATCGCGTGGATAAAACCATTCCACTCCACGAGCCGCGTATGCAGCACCGCCTTCTCCGGATTTTCCTTCAGCAGAAACTCCACCCGTCCGCCGAACGCCGTGTGCCGGCGTAATCCATCGTCATCGCGGCGTGTCCAGGACCAGACGTCCGCCCAATCCCGCAGCATCACTTGGCTCCGCCCCCACGTGCCGCCGTTCTCGCTCACAAACGTTTTTCCCTCCAACAATGCAACGTAGTCCTGGTAGGCGAGCACACTCAGCCAACGTCCCTCTGCTCCGCCCAGCCACGCTGCAATTTTATCCCCGTGCCCCTTTGCACTGTCGTAGGCGTAGTTACTATCGAGAAACGCGATCCGCTCCACGTCGTCCGGGATCTTCTCCACGCCGTCCAGATAGCTAAACGTCAACGCCCCGCCCGCGCTGTGCCCCGTGAGCACGAGCTTCGCGCCGGGAAACTTCGCCCGCAAAGCGTCCATGATCGCTCCCGCACGCCTCGGGTGGTCGTCCGGATGCGCCCGCTTCCACAGCACAAACGACCGCTGCTCCGCCTGCACACACGCCACCACCCAATTCACCTCAGTCGCGTGCACCCGCAGCCACCGCGTCTGTGCCGCGATGTGCTGGATATCGAAATGCCAGTCATCGCCCTCGCGCTTGCGCCGTCCCCAAGTCTGCTCGATAGAGTTGCCTGCCGGCGCACCGTAAATCACGAGGCGGGCTGGCTTTGTCGGATCAATCCACTGCGGCACATTCACGACCGCCCGCACATCGTCCGACAATTTCACGTCTTCACTCCGTTCCGTCACATACCTTGCGACCGCCACCGGTCCTTCATCGCTCAGCGCGGCGCATTTTTCCGGGTCCGCCAGCACCGCCGCCACTGTCGTGTGTTCCCCGGCGAGCGTCAGGTTTTTACGCACCAGCCGCACGCCGTGACTGTAATCCACCCAAGACGCCGCATGTCCGGTATAGAGCGGCTGGATTGGAGCGCCCTCCAGCCGATGCCACCCGTAAATCGCCACTTTCCCCGGCGCACTCGCGAGTCGCGCCGAAACGACCACATCCTTCTTGTGTCCCGCGACGAGCGCGCCCGCCGGAAACTTCTTCGCTTCCTCCGCGCGCTGCGACCGCACCGTCGCATTATGCTCGTTGAAGACCGCCGCCGTCGTCATCGCCGGACTCGGCGGAATCGGCTGCGGCTCCAATTTCACCGCCGCCGCCCGCCAAATCGCATCCACCATCTTTCGCGTGGGCAACACGCAGCCGAGTTCGTCCGCTAGCACCTGCGCCACGACGGGCGAAAGTGGCGCAAGCCAATAGTCGTCCTCTGTCCCCACGCACAAGTAGTCCGGCGCTACCGCGATCACTGCGTCGCCCATCGTTACTTCAACAAACTGCCGCCACCACGCCGGCACGTTTCCACTCCGCACCGCAGCCACCACCGCCGCCTCGCGTGCCGCCGGGTCCAGCTCCGCGACCCGGGCAGCAAAGGAGGTTCCTGTCTCCGCCGCCGGAGCCAGGCTCACCATGATCACAAGAAACACGAGGAGGCGCACCACCATGTCCGCAGCGTGACGCCCACCCACCTCCGTGGCCAGCCACAGTGCGACCGCGTCACAGCTTGCGGCTTGCCAGTATACCCGGTTGCTTACCGGTTCATGAGCGACCCCACCTCCGCCCCACCACTGCAACGCACCACCGTCCGCTGGGGCATTCTCGGCTGCGGCGATGTTACTGAGGTGAAGAGCGGCCCCGGCTTTCGCAAGGCCCGCGGCTCCGCGCTCATCGCCGTCATGCGGCGCAACGGCGCCCTCGCTGCCGACTACGCGAAACGTCACGGCGTGCCGCGTTGGTATGACGATGCCCGGGCCCTCGTGGCCGATCCCGAGGTCGATGCCGTCTACGTCGCCACGCCGCCCGGTTCGCACCTCGAACTCGCCTATCTCGTCGCTGCCGCTGGCAAGCCCTGCTATATGGAAAAGCCCATGGCTCGCCACACGCCTGAGTGCGACGCCATGATCTCCGCCTTTGCTGCCGCGAAACAAAAACTCTTCGTTGCCTACTACCGCCGCGCGATGCCGCGGTTTGAAAAGGTTCGCGAACTCGCCACCGGCGGCGCCATCGGCCGTCTCACCGGCATCACCTACCGTTTCGCCACGCCCACCCCGGCCAATTCCGATCCCGCGCAGAACGCCTGGCGCGTCGCCGCCGCCCACGCCGGCGGCGGCCTACTCCTCGATGTTGGCTCCCACGTCCTCGATTTCCTCGACCACTGCGTCGGACCGCTCGAAGACGTCCAGGGCCGCGCCGCTCGCCACTCCGCGGCCATCGATGTCGAAGACGCCGTCGCGATGACATTTCGCACCGCCACCGGCGCCCTCGGGGCCGCCTCGTGGAATTTTTGCACCGCCGCCAAGGAAGACACCCTCGAGTTCCTCGGCACCGCCGGCCGCGTTTCCTTCAACGTTTTCAACGCCGAGCCCATCCGCCTCGAGACCGCCCGCGGCGTGGAGCAGTTTGCCATTCCCAATCCCGAGCACGTCGCCCAACCGCTGATCCAACTCATCACCGATGAGCTCCTCGGCCACGGCACCGCGCCCAGCACCGGCGAAAGCGCCCGCCGCACCCAACTCGTCATGGATCGCGTGCTCGACGCCTACTATGGCGGACGCACCGACGAATTCTGGACGCGTCCGACCACCTGGCCCGGCCGTAACACCCAATATGCGTGCTAAGCACTACCCGGCCCTCGTCGGCTTCATCGTCGTAAGTTTTCTCGCCGCCGCCCTCGGTAGCGCTGCCACCGCGCAGAACGTCACCACGTGGTATCCGACGATCGCCAAGCCCACTTGGAATCCGCCCAATTGGGTCTTCGCCCCTGTCTGGACCACCCTCTACCTGCTCATGTCCATTGCCGCTTGGCGGGCATGGCGGGCCGCCGCCACTCCGGCCGCCGCGCGGATCACGCTCGGACTCTACGGCGCTCAACTGGCCCTCAACGCCCTGTGGTCGATCCTCTTCTTTTCGCTCCACCGCCCCGACCTCGCGCTGGTCGAGATCGTCGTCTTCCTTGGACTACTCATCACCCTGTTCCTCCGTTTCGCGCGCACCGATCGACTGGCCGCCATCCTTTGGTCTCCTTACGTCGCGTGGGTGAGCTTCGCGACTTTCCTCAACTACACGATCTGGACGCTCAACCGCTGACCGCGCCCGGCGGCGGCATCACCGCCGCCCACACCGCGAAGAAGTGGCAAATACTTCCGCCGAGCACGAAGAGATGCCAGATCGCGTGGTGATAACGCAGCCTTTTCCATAGGTAAAACACCGTGCCCACCGAATAGCAGAGTCCGCCGGCCAGCAGCAGCCAAAGCCCCGCACTCGGCACCGTCTGCAACATCGGGCGCGTCGCAATCAGCACGAGCCAACCCATCGCGAGATATAGCAACGTCGACCCGAGCCTGAAACGCCCCGCGAGCCAGAACTTCACCACCATGCCCGCCACTGCCAGCCCCCAGATCACGCCAAACAGGCTCCAGCCCCACGGCCCGCGCAGGTTCACGAGGAGAAACGGGGTATAGGTTCCGGCAATCAGGAGAAAAATCGCCGCATGATCGAACTTCCGCAGTAGCCGCTTCCGCTCCGCCCCGCGCAAACTGTGATAGAGGGTAGACGTCGTGTAGAGCAGCACCAGCGATACCCCGAAGATCGCCGTGCTCGTCACGCTCCACACGTCACCGCGCAGCGCTGTGCTGACGACCAACACCGCCAGCCCCGCGACACTCAACGCCGCGCCGACCCCGTGTGTCAGTGCATTGGCGAGTTCCTCGCCCGGCGTGTAGGCCGCCGCTTCATTGACCGCAGGCTTCATCGCTCCACGCTGAGTCGCCACCCCACCGCGCGCGATGCCAAATCCGGGCGAGCGCGCAGTTGACCCAATATTATAATTATCAAACGTCCGCCCCACCCATGAACAAACTCCTCGGCAAACGTGCCCTCGTCACCGCCGGCGCCCAAGGCATCGGCCACGCCATCAGCTCGCACCTGCTCCGCGCCGGCTGCGATGTCTTCGCGCACTACCGCACGAGCGCCGCTGGCGCACAGGAGCTCGCGGCCGAGGCCGCGGCGCTCGGCCGGCGTTTCGCCAGCGCCAGTGCCGATCTCACCACCACCGAAGAGAGCGACGCACTCGTAGCCCAAGCCGTCGCCTTCCTCGGCGGCCTCGATATTCTCATCAACAACGCCGGCTCCCTCATCGCCCGCCGCACGCTCCTCGAGGCCGACGACAAATTCTGGTCCGACACGATCTCGCTCAACGTCGGCAGCGTCCGCCGCATCACGCGCGCCGCCGCCCCGCACCTCATCGCCGCAGCCAAGACCGCCGGCGGTGCGAGCATCGTCAACCTCTCCTCGCTCGCGGGACGCAAAGGTGGCCACGCCGGCTCCCTCGCCTACTCCACCGCCAAAGGGGCCGTGCTCACCTTCACTCGCTCCCTCGCGAGCGAACTCGGCCCACAAGGCGTGCGCGTCAACGCCCTCGCCCCCGGCCTCATCCTCGGCACCAGTTTCCACAACACTCACACCACACCCGAGTCCGCGCGCGCCACTGTCGCCGGCATCCCTCTCGGCCGCGGCGGTAACGCCGACGACGTCGCCCGCGCCGCGGTCTACCTCGCCAGCGAATTCGATGGATTCATCACCGGGGCGACGCTCGACATCAACGGCGGAGTCTACGGCTGCTGAGACTCAGGCTGTAGCGGCGGTCTATGACCGCCGAACGAACGCCACACGATTCTCCTCGGCGGTCATAGACCGCCGCTACAGTTCTCGCTCGGCAGCGGCAGCCGGCGATTCAAGGTAGAGGCCATGAATTTCTCCGGCCAGGTCATCTGGATCACGGGTGCCTCCTCCGGCATCGGCGAAGCACTCGCCTATGATTTCGCGCGCGCGGGCGCGCGACTTGTGCTCTCCAGTCGGCGGCCCGAGGAACTGGAACGCGTGCGCCGGGCCTGCGTCCGCCCCGACGATCACCTCGTCCTTCCCCTTGACCTCGCGCGCTCAGACACGTTTTCGCTCGCTGTCGGCGAAGTGCTCGCGCGTCGCGGCCACATCGACCTATTGATCAACAACGGCGGCGTCAGCCAGCGCGCGCTTGCCGCCGACGCCGCGCTCGAAATCGAACGCGCCCTGATGGAGGTAAACTATTTCGGTCCGGTCGCGCTCTCGAAAGCAGTCCTCCCTTCGATGCTCCGACGCGGCTCCGGCCATATCGTCGTTGTGAGCAGTGTGATGGGCTATGTCGGCACGCCCGGCCGTTCGACTTACGCCGCTGCCAAACACGCACTCCACGGGTGGTTCGACTGCCTGCGGTCCGAGATCTGGCGCACGGGCGTGAAGGTCACCCTCGTCTGCCCCGGTTACGTTCGCACCGCTGTCTCCGACAACGCACTCGATGCCCGCGGTGAAAAACACGGCCGAATGGACGCCACCCACGTGCGCGGCATCAGCGCCGAGGATTGCGCCCGCGCCATGCTCCGCGGCGTCGCTGCCGGTCGCGACGAAATCTACATTGGTCGCGAGGCACTCGGCATCTATCTGAAACGCTTCGCCCCGTGGCTCTGGTCGCGGATCGTGCGCCGGATGAAATTTTCCGGCGCAGTCGCCGCCAAGTAGCGCATCCGCGCCCCGCGTTATTGTCCCGAGGGAAGCGCAAACGCCACGTAGGCGTCGCCGGACTTCGTGCCCATTTTGCCGCCGCCGCACGCGATCACGACATACTGGCGGCCGCCGACCGCATACGTGGCCGGCGTCGCATAGCCCCCGGCGGGCAATGGTGCCTCCCAGAGTTTCTCGCCGGTCTTTACGTCAAAGGCCCGGATCTTTTCATCCTTGGTCGCCGCGATAAAGAGGACGCCGCCCGCGGTAACGACGGGCCCGCCGTAGTTTTCCGTGCCGGTCGGCGGGATTCCCTGGGCGGTGAGGGCGGCGAATTCCCCCAGCGGTTTCTTCCAGAGGTATTCCCCGGTGTTGAGGTCGACCGCATTGAGCGTGCCCCAGGGCGGACGCAGCGCCGGATAACCGTCCGGATCGAGGAAACGATTATAGCCAGTCGTCGCGTAGGGGCTGCGCACCGCACCGCCTCCACCCGTCGGCTCCACCTTGCCGGCCGCGGTGTCGCCGACCCGCGCGACACCGGTCCCAAGGAGAAAATCTGCGAGTGCTCGCTTCTGCTCGTCGGGCAGGAACCCGAAGGACGGCATCACACCCTTGCCGGTCGCGAAAAGCGCGAGGATTTCTTCGGCTTTCAACTTCTGCGCCACCGGTCCGAGGGGCGGGATATTCTGGGCGGCGTTGCCTTCGCGATTCACGCCGTGGCACGACATGCACAACTGCTGGTAAAGGGCCGCACCGGAGCCGGCTTTCGCTCCCGTCTTGGCGGGCACCATCGTCAGAATCCACGCCATCTCATTGGCATTCACGTAGAGCACGCCCCGCGGATCGACGGCCACGCCGCCCCATTCCGCGCCGCCGTCGAAGCCGGGCAGAATGATCGTGCCGCGTTCGCTCGGCGGATCGAAGGGCACGTGCGGACTCGCCGCCCGCAGACGCGCCAGCACGGCGTCACGCGCCGCCGGAGAAACATCCGTGACCTCCGCCTCGGTGAACTGCTGCCGGGCAAAGGACGCCGGCTGCAACGGCAGCGGCTGCGTCGGCGCAGATTTTTCGCCAGCCAGGATAGACTTCGGCACTGACACTTCGCGCCAGGGAAAGAGCGATTCGCCCGTCTCGCGATTGAAGACCCACACATGCCCGGATTTCGTCACCTGCGCGACCGCCGCAATGGTCTTCCCTGCGCGCTTCACCTCGCACAAAACCGGCGGCGCCGGGAGATCACGATCCCAAAGGTCGTGGTGCACGAATTGAAAATGCCACTTGCGCTGACCTGTCGCTGCATCGAGGGCGATAAGGCAATTGGCGTAGAGATTGTCGCCGTGCCGGTCTCCACCCCAAAAATCAAATGAGGCCGAGCCCGTTGGCACAAAGGCGAGACCGCGCGCGTGGTCGATCACGAGGCCGGCCCAGCAGTTAACCCCGCCGACCCGCTGCCACGCGTCAGCGGGCCAGGTGTCGTAGCCCGGCTCGCCCGGATGCGGGACAGTGTGAAAAATCCAACGCCGCTTCCCCGTGCGCACGTCAAAGGCTCGGATGTGCCCGGGCGCAGCCGGCCCGGGCCCCTCACCGAGGCGCATACCGATGATGATCAAATCGCGAAAGATCGCGCCCGGCGTATTGGCTGCCAGATACATGCCCTTCACGTCGCGATCGAGGCCGTCGAGTAAATCGATGCGTCCCCGCTCGCCAAACGTATCGATCAGCCGGCCCGTATCAGGGTCGAGGGCGTGGAGATACTTTCCGGCGGAGAACAAGATCCGGCGCTCGTTGCCTTCCTGCCACCAGGAGACTCCGCGGTTCAATCCTCGCCCGCCCTCGACGGTGCCGCCCGCAAAAGGATCGAAGCGCCAGCGTTCGCGGCCGGTCGTGGCGTCGGCCGCGAACAGCACGAGCTGCGGCGAGGTGCCGTAGAGCACGCCATCGACCACGAGCGGGTTGCACTGGATCTGCGAGCGGTTGCGTGGATCGGCATCGCCGGTGCGCAGCGTCCACGCGGGCTCGAGACGAGCGACATTCGCAGGCGTGAGCTGGGTAAGCGCGGAATAATGGGAGCCACCGGCATCACCGAGGTAGACGGACCAGTTGGCGTCGGCCGCGGCCTGAAGCGAGGTGATCGCGCCGCCGAGTGCGAGCACAGCAAGGAAGGGGGTAACGAAGCGCATGCGCCTCCCAGTAGGGCGCACTTCGTCGCGGCCGGCGAGAGGGGAAACGATCTCCGGCGGACCGAAGTCCGCCGAATTCATCCCGTAACTCAGGCGTAGCTTCCGCCCTGCGTGATGCCGAGCTCCTGGCGGCGGCGCTTGCGGTCGGCGCCAGCCTGCTTCGTGTAGCCCACACGACGGTGTTCGGCGAGCGGGTCGGCCGGGAGCTTGTTCGCCTTGCGCCAGGCAGCGATCGCGGACGAGACGTCGGTAAAGAACGCCTTTTTGAGAATGAGTTCGGCGTCGACGACGTTGTTGGCGGCTTGCGCGCGGCGGAGGTCCTCGTGGTCGACGAGCGCGGCCTTGGCGTAGAGCTCCTGCGCCATGACGACCGTCTGGATCGTCGCCTCAATCTTCGGCTTCTCGTTGTGCGACTGGTCGATCATGTAAGCGATCTTCGGCATCCGGCCGCGGTCGGCGGCGAAAAAGTGGATTTCGTGGAAGATGCGGAAGACCTGGTAGGGATCGATCGAGCCGAGCGTGAGGTCATCGTCAGCGTAGCGGCGGTCGTTGAAGTGGAATCCGCCCAGCATGTCTTCATCGAGCAGCCATGCGACGATTTGCTCGATATTTTGCGAAGTGTAGTGGTGACCGGTGTCGACGAGGACCTTGGCGCGCGGACCCGCTTTCTTCGCCAGCAGGAGGGCCATGCCCCAATCGGCGATGTCGGTGGCGTAAAAGGCGGGCTCAAAGGGCTTGTATTCGACGAGCATGGTCTGCTTCGGACCGAGCTTGGCGTGGAGCGCGCGGAGCGAGTCTTCGAAGGTTTTCTTGCGGCCGCGGATGCTGCCCTGGCCGGGGTAGTTGGTGCCATCGGCGAACCAGAGGGAGACGTATTCGCTGCCGACAGCCTGACCAATGGCGACGGAGTCGACGCAGTGCTGGAGGGCGGCAGCGCGCACGGCCGCGTCGTTGTTGCCGAAGGAGCCCCACTTGTAGCACTGGTCCTGGAAGAGATTGGGGTTGATGGAGCCGATCTTTACGCCGTGTTGCTTCGCGAGCTTGGCGACGGCTTTGGGGTCTTCCCCGGCCTTGAAATCCCAGAGCACGTGAACGGCGACGGTCGGGCAGCAACCGGTGAGAGCGTGGACGTGGCCGGCATCGGCGAGCTTGTCGCCGAGATCGATAGCCGAAGCATCCTGGAAGAACTTGCCAAAGCGGGTGCCGGTGTCGGCAAAGCCCCACGAGGGCGTTTCGATGGCGAAGGAATCGAGGGCGGCGCGAGCGCGGCGGGATTGAGCGGGGGTCATGATGGAAAGGTGTGGTTGTGCGCGGGCAGCGGCAGGATGTCAGGCGTGAAACGGAGCTGACAGTTCGGCGGGCGGCGGCACCCCGAGTTTCGCTGACCATGGGGCGAGGGAGGTGAAGATGCCGGGGTAGAGTTCGACACCGCGGGCGAGTTGTTCGGCGCGTCGGCGCAAGCCAGTCTCGCCGGGGAGGCGCACGCGTTCGAACCCCGGTCGCGGAGGGGTGGCGCGACAGGCGGCGGAGATGTGCTCGGTCTGCCGGAGAAACTCCTCCGTGCCGCCGAAGAGCGCGGGCGAGAGCACCTGGAGAAAGACGCTGGCGCCCCAACCTTCCGCCGGATCGGCGCGGCCGTGGCCAGCGAGCGCACCGGTGAGCGTTTCGACGAGGAGCGCAAAGGCGTAACCTTTGTGCCCATGATCCACACCACCGGTCGGAAGGAGGGTGCCGGCGGGCTGCGTGAAAAGAGCGGCAGGGTTATCGGTGGCCCGACCGTCGGCATCAAGGGCCCAGGGACCGGGAAATTTTTCGCCAGCGACAGCGAGGCGCTTGGTGAGGCCGTTGGTCGTGATCGACATGGAGACGTCGAGGATCACGGGGTCGCCCGCGGTGGGCCACGCGGCGGCCAGCGGATTGGGGGTGAAGACCGCGCGACGACCGCCGTGGGGTGCGACGCTCGCGACGGCGGGATCGGAGCACGAAAGCAGCACCATGAGGCCCTCGTCGGTCACGCGTTTGAGATAGGCCGCGAGACAGGCGAGGTGATGGCTACGGCGGATGACAACGGTGCAGGTGCCCTGAGTCCGGGCGCGCGGGATAGCGAGATCGAGGGCGCGCGAAACCAGCCAGGGGCCGGGGAGACGCTGGCCGTCCCACGTGACGGCAGCGGGAAAATCGGCGATGACGCGCGGCTCGCCAGTCTTGGTCATCGTGCCTTTTTCCAACTCGGCCAAGTAGGGCGCAAGGAGGGCGAGGCCATGGGTGGTGTGGCCGAGCAGATCACCCTCGATGAGGATCGCCGCCACGACAGTAGCTTTGTCGGACTCGAGTCCAGCGCAGATCAGCAGTTCGGTGGCGTAGGCGATAAGGACGGGAGCGGCGTGGCGTGCGGACATGCAGAGAGCAGGCGCGAAAACAAAAAGACTCTCCAGCTTTTCAGCGGGAGAGTCTGCACCGAGGCGGACGCAGCGGGCGCGTCAGCTCACAGGTCGAAGGACGTGCTCAGAATGAACTGGCGCGGGTCGATGATGCGATAACGCCAGATCGTGCCGTCCGGATTGACGCCGATGGGCCGGAGACCGCCGCTCTCGGTGATGTTGCGCACGTTGAGCTGCACGCGGGAGCGGATCTTGTTATTCCAGAAGCGGAGGTCGTAGCTTAGGAGCAGATCGGCGTTGGTCGTGGCCGGGCTGTAGACGCGTTTATTACCATCGAGCGAGCGGACTTGGCCGTCAGCATCGGGCGGGCCACCGAGGAAGCCGATGACGGCGCGGTCGGCCCAGCGGAAGGAACCACCGACGCCGAGGTTCTTGAGCCACTTGTGCTCGGTGATGCCGGCCAAGCGGTAGTTGGTGGTGAAGTTATACGAGAGACCGCGGGACTGGGGCTTCGGCTTGCCTTGCGTAGTGATCGCGAGCTTCAGCGGAGCGAGGACGTTGGCGACGTAGAAGGCGTTGGGCGTGCCCGCGCTGCCGGCGGCGGTGTTCCACCAGAGGGCGCCAGCGTTGGCGAGTTGGCTGCCGTCGGGGAGACGGGTGGTCGGGATGGTGAGCGTGGTCCAGAGCGGCAGGCGCTGGTCGAGGTAGCTCTGGATGTAGGGCGAGAGGTTCGAGTCGATCGCTTCCTGCTTGGTGAAGTTACCCTTCAACGTCCAATAGCGGGTGGGGTTGAAGTTGAGTTCGAACTCGTAGCCCTTCGAGCGGGCGTCGTTGATATCGCTGACGGCCTTGCCTTGGGCGTTCTGCACGAAGCCCTCGGGGAGTCCCATGAGCTTGGCGACAGCCGTGGCTTGCTGGGCGGGCGTGAAGGACGGGTTGATCTGCTGAATCCACGTCGTGGCGTTTTGGTAGAGGTTGAAAGCATCGGCGCCGGCGCCGGAGGCGTTAAGCGGGAAATCAATACGGTTGGCGCGGGTGGCGATGGTGCCGAGGGAGCTACGGGCCGCGGTCTGGAGGGTCTCGTATTGGTTAACCTTGAGGACGACCTTGCTGTCGAAGAGCTCGAGCCAAAAGCCGCGCTCGGTGCCACGACCGGTGGGATTGGGCAGAACGTCGCCGAAGAGATTGTAGGCGGTATCGGCGGGCTGGAAGCTGTCCGAACGGTTGTAGTAGGGACGGAAGCTGCGGAGGGCTTGAGCAAAGAACCGGCTCGCGCCGCTGCCACGGTCAGCCTGCTCGTCGATGGCCTTGAAGCCGCGGAACGGGATAACAACGACGCCCTGGGTCTTGGTCGGACCGGAGTTCCACTTCTTGTTCAGGCCGAAGTTGCGGAGATTGGTGATGTCGAAGGTGCCATTGGTATTGGGCAGCCCGAGGTTGTCCTCGGAGTAGCTGCGGTCACGGCGCCAACCAAATGTCGGGATGACGCGCTCATCAAGGACGTAGCTCTGGACCGAGAGGCCCATAGTGCGGATTTTCTTCTTCTGATTACCGAGGGCGAAGTAGATCTCCTCGATGTCGACCTGCTCATTGCGGTTCCACACTCCCGTCGTGCGGTTGAGAAACATGGAGGGGAACTTGCCGTTGGGTTGGATGAGGCCCGGATTGGCATACTCGATCGCGCCATCGCTCTTGGCACCGCCGAGGAAGTAGCGGTTATAAAGGTGGGCGCCGTTGGAGCCGGTGATATTGGTGAGGGTAACGAAGTTGGGGTTGTCGACGATCTGGTCACGGTAGCGGAGGCCGCCGTTGGAGAAGCCGATGGTCTGGCGGAATTCGCCGTAGCCGCTGAAGCGGTGGCGACCGATCCACTTCATCCAATTGGTCTCGCGGGTGAGATCGAGTTGGTAGGCAACCTGAGAGCGGTAGTTATCGTTGAAGACCGGCTTCAGGTAGAGCTGGGGTTCATTGCCGCCGATGAAGGGGCGGAGGAAGTAGGGATTCGGGGTCCCATCGAGGAGCTTTTCGTTGGTATCTACCTGAAGCACCGCGGGCACGCCGTCCTGCTGGGCGACGAAGCTGCGACGGTATTCAAAGGTGTCCTGGCGCATCCACTCGACCTGCGCGGCAAGGATGTTGCGCGGGGTATTGAGGATCGATTGCTCGAGTCGGACGTTGTAGTTGTCCGACCGCATGCGGTTGTAGTTAGGGGCGGCGAGATTGTATTTCGTCCAGTCGTAGATCGATTTGTCGGTGGTCTCGGGCATGTTAAAGAGCGGCGTGGGAACGCCGCCGAAAATGCCGCCGCCGCCGCGCTGAATGTTGGTGCCGCTGAAGACAACGCGCTGGTTGGCGTTGGTGAGGGCAACTCCATTGACCGTTAGGGCGGGGTTTACGCCGGGCATCAACAGCGCATAAGCGCCGCCGTCGATGAAAGCCTGCACGCGAACGTTGGCGGAGCCGATGGCGGCGAGTCCGGCGGGGAGGAGCGCATCGTTGGCCGCAGTGACCGCAGGTTGGAGCACGCCGCCGACCCGCGGCTGGAAGGTGATGGGATCCCAAGTTGGGCGGCCTTGGCTGCGCCAGTAGGCTACCGTATCGCGCGGGGTCTCGGAATTGGCGCGGCTGTTGAAGTTATGATACGACTCGTAGGAGGCGTTGATCGTGGTGTTGCGGAAAGGCTTCAGCGTCGTCGCGATCTGCCAGCGATTGGTGCGGTCGGACGACGGTTTGCGAATGAAGCCCTTCTCCTCGTAAGCGGCGTTGAAGCGGAGCGCGGCACTGCGCTCGGGGCCTTTGACGAGCGGACGGTTGAGATCGATTGTGGAACGGAAACCGCCGTAGCTGTCGACGCGCGCGGTGAAGTTGCTGATCTCGCGCGTGGCGTTGGCCTTGGAGGGCACGAGGTTCACGGTGCCGGAGGGGTCGCCCATGCCAAAGATATTGGAGTTGGGCCCGCGGCTGATTTCGACGGCGTCGATGTTGTAGGAATCGATCGGGAGCAGGCTGTTGGCGGCAAAACCGCCGACCGCGATATTGGCGGCGCCGAGGCCGCGCACGCGGTTGGCGGTTTGGGGATTACCGGCGACGTTGTCGTAGATGCCACGGCCGTCGTTGGTCGGATCAGAGAACTGGCCGATTCCCTCGGTGTTGGCCTCGTAGAGGAAGATGTCGTTGATATCGACCGCTGCGGTGTCCATCAGCTGCTGCTTCGTAATCACGGTGATGGATGCGGCGAGGTCCTCGATCTTCGAGTTGAGGCGCGTGCCGGACATCGTGTTGGAGGCGAAGTAGCCCTTGTCGCTGCCGCCGCTAACCTCGAACGGAGAGAGTTCCACGACCTTTTCGCCGTTGTCGGAGGTCGCGCTCGCCGCCGTGGACTTGGCCGCCTTGGCGAGATCGGCATCAAGCGCCGCTTGTTCAGCCGGGTCGAGCCGGCCGTTCTTGTTCTTATCGTATTGGGCGAGGGTCTTGGCGTCGGGTGCAGCCGTGTTGACCGACTGGGCGCGGCCGGTGAGCGAGGCGAGCGCCACGCCGGAGAGCGCGCTGAGGAGCGTGCGCGAAGCGATTAGTTTCAGACGTGGGGATTTCATAGTCAGGGTTCGTGCAGGTAGGGGAGAAAACGGGGAATCCCCACAAGCGAGCGACAACGACACACGAACCTCTACAAAAATCCGGGCGCGGGGTAACTCGACCGACAGGGCATCATCAGCAGAAGCTGAGACGCGGACACGTGCAACTGCTCGCAAAAGCTGACAGTCCGGCGAAGTGCCTCGCCAGTAGGGGCGAAACTTACGTTTCGACCGGCTTGGGCGCAGGCGCGAACCACAACGCACCGACCCCCAGCAGCACGGCGCAGAAACACACGGCCACAAACCAATCGCCGTGCTCGACATAGAAACTCTCTCGTCCGATCCAGCGCTTGTCGCGCTGAACACTCAACGTCCGGTGACCGCGGAAATAGATCGTGCCGGCGTCGTTTTGGATCTCCTCCCGCACCAAGCCAAATTCATCGATCCAGCCGCTCCAGCCGCCGTTACCGCAGCGCAAAACGGGGCGGCGTGTTTCGACGGCACGCAGGACCGAATGCGCCGCGTGTTGATAGGCCGCCCCGCCCTCGCCGAACCAACCGTTGTTGGTGAGCACCGTGAGCACTTCCGAGCCGGCGATCACGCTGCGTCGGGCGAGGTCGGGATAGATATCTTCGTAGCAGATCAGCGGCCCAAAGACGGCTGACTTTTCTTTCAACGGCACCACGAGCGGAGCCGAGTCGAGGCCGCGGGCAAAATCGTCGCCGATCGGCACAAACTTCGACAGCCAGCCGAGCAAGGGGCGCAGCGGCACGAACTCGCCGAAGGGCACGAGCTGGCGCTTCGCGTAGTAGTCCTTCTGCACGCCACCGTCGGGCGTGACGAGAAACGCACCGTTGAACCAGCGTTCGCGCGGCGTGCCGCCGTCCTCGATCGCGATCGAACCAGCCACCAGCGGGGTGCGCGCTCGCGCGACGAGGGTGTTGGCGAATGCCGCGGCCGTCGCATCACCGCGCAGCGCCAGCGGTGTGCTCGCCTCGGGCCAGAGGATGACGTCGGGACGCGAGGAGGCGGCGGCGAGGGTTTGTTCCTCGAGGATCTTGAGGATGCCAGGGCCCTTGGCCGGATCCCACTTCAGGTCCTGTGGAATATAGGGCTGAACAAAAGCGACGCGAGCAAAGGGGATGTTGAACCGCACCCGGCTGTAGGTCTCCTGCAACTGCACGCTGAAGCAGACCAGCACAAGGAACAGCGCGAGAAAGAACTCCTGGCTACGCTTGCCGAGGCCCTTGGCCCCTTCGCGGAAGAGGCGATGACTGTAGGCGGCGAATCCGAGATTCACCGCCACAACCACAAACGAAACGCCCACCGCTCCGGTGTAGGAAGCGATCTGGAGCATGCTAACCATCTTCCATTGGCTCGCTGCGAGCGGGAGCCAGGGGAAGCCGCCCAGCAGCCACGTGCGTGACCACTCGATCACCACCCACACGGCGGCGAGCCCCATCATCGCGGTGAGACGCGTAAAGGTCGGCCGACCCAGCATGCGCGGGACGATCCACCATGCAGCCAGATACCACGAACCGATCCATGCGCCGATAAACGGCCCGAGCAGGAAAAGTCCGGCCCACGTCACATGATGTAGCCAGCCGAGGATAATCGTCCAAGCGACTGCCTGCGCCGCGAACATCGTCCACGCATAGAGCTTCAGCCGAGGTTTCAGGTAGGCCCAATACACCCCCGGCACGAGCATCGCATAGGCAAACTGCGGCATCTCAAACGGCGGAAACGATATCACCGCAAGCAACACGGTTAGGCCAAATACCGCCGCTGCGGCCACGTAGTCGGCGTGCCGCTCCACAAACGACGGCTTAACGTCGTAAGGATCGTAAGGCGGCAACGAAGAATCGACGTCGGACACGGCTATGGTGGGCGAAAACAACGCAGGGCGGGTCGAAGACCCGCCCTGCGTTTGGTAACTTACGCCCCGTGGCAGTTCTTGAACTTCTTACCACTGCCACACGGGCAGGGCTCGTTGCGGCCGACCTTCGGCGTTTCGCGACGGATCGTGACCTTGGGCAACTGGACTTCCTCGGCGGGCGCCGGCGCCTCCATCGGGCCGCTGCTCGTAACTGTCGTGGTGATCTGAGGTGCTTCCGGCTGTGCCGGAGCCGCCGGGGCATCGGCCGGGCCGACCGCGAGGGCCGTGCGGCTGAGGAGGGCGAGCATGTTCTCGAACGACTCGATATTGGACGCACTGCGGAACAGACCGGTGCAGATCTGCAGGCGGACGTTGTTCATCAGCTCCTCGAAATACTTGTAGGCCTCACCCTTGTATTCCACGAGCGGATCTTTCTGGCCGTAGCTGCGCAGACCAATGCTCTTGCGCAGGTCTTCCATCTCCGTGAGGTGCTCCTGCCAGTGGTGATCGATGGCGTTGATGACCACGTAGCGCTCCAGCGAGCCGAGCGCTTCGGGGACCTCAACCGACTCCTTGATGGCGTAAGCTTTCTTGATGCGCTCGAGCAACATCGCAGCAAGCGGCGCGGCGTTATTGCCCTTTAGTTCCTCGGCTGTGACGGCGATGGGGAAATGCGTGTTGAGCCACACCACGAGGCTTTCGATGGCGGTCTGCTGCGCACCGAGCTTCTCTCCGTAGCCGACTCCGGCGAGCCGGTTGTTCAACTCCTCCTCGATTTGCTCAAAGATGATGTCCTTCGGGCGCTCGGAGTGGATCGCACCGTTGCGGATGCCGTAGATGACGTCACGCTGCTGGTTGAGCACGTCGTCGTATTGGAGGAGGCGTTTGCGCTGTGAATAGTTCTGCTGCTCGACCTTCTTCTGCGCGCTCTCGATCGAGCGGTTCAGCCAAGGATGCTCGAGCTCTTCGCCCTCCTGCATGGAGCCTTCCATGAGCTTCGAGGCGAGATTGCCCTGCAGGAAGAGACGCATGAGATCGTCTTCGAGCGAGAGATAGAACTTCGTGAGACCGGGGTCGCCCTGACGCGAGCAACGGCCACGAAGCTGGCGGTCGACGCGGCGGGATTCATGGCGCTCGGTGCCGATGACATAGAGGCCGCCGAGCTCGCGGACGCCTTCACCAAGTTTAATGTCGGTGCCGCGGCCCGCCATGTTGGTGGCGATGGTCACGGCGCCACGCTGGCCGGCGCGGGAGACGATCTCTGCTTCCTGCTGGTGGAATTTGGCATTGAGGACGGTGTGGATCACGCCCGTGCGCTTGAGCATGCGGGAGAGGAACTCCGAGGACTCGACGGTGACAGTGCCGACGAGGACCGGCTGGCCGCGCTTGTGGGCAGCCTCGATCTCTTTCACGACGGCTGTATATTTATCGCGGCGGGTTTTGAAGATGGAGTCGTTCTTGTCGATGCGGATGCAGGGCTTGTTCGTCGGGACGACCTGCACGCTGAGGCGGTAGATGTCGTTGAACTCGGTCGCCTCGGTTTCCGCCGTGCCGGTCATACCGGCGAGTTTTTCGTAGAGGCGGAAATAATTCTGGATCGTGATCGTGGCGTAAGTGCGCGTCTCGCGTTCGATGACGACGCCTTCCTTGGCTTCGATGGCCTGGTGGAGGCCGTCGGACCACCGGCGACCGGGCATCACGCGGCCCGTGTTTTCATCAACAATCATGACCTTGCCCTCTTGGACGACGTATTCGACGTCGCGCTCGTAGAGCGAGTAGGCACGGAGGAGTTGGGAGATCGCGTGGATGTCTTCGGAGACGGCGGCGTAGCGCTGCTGGGCGGCGAGCTTCTTCTCTTCGCGCTGCTCAGGTGTGAGCTTTGCATCCTTCTCGATGTCGATAAATTCCGTCGCGAGATCGGGGAGAACGAAGGCGTCAGGATTGTCGGGGCGAAGCTTGTTGCGGCCAATTTCCGTGAGGTCGGCTTGGTGCTGACGCTCGTCGATGACGTAGAGGAGGTCTTCCTTGAGCTTGTAGAGTTCGTCCTTGTTCAGGTCGGAATTGAGGTCGGTCTCAGCGCGGTCGAGGAGCTTGCGCCATTCGCCCGTCTCCATGAGGCGGAGGAGCTGTTTGTTCTTCGGGTGCCCCATTTTCACCTGGAGCATTTTGCGCGCAGCAAGAGCCTTGTCGTCCTCTGTGGCGCCAGCCTTCTCGAGGAGTTCCTTGGCCTCAGTGATGATCTTGATGCAAAGGCGGGTCTGGTCGTTGACGAGTTGGTCGACCGGCGGGAGGAGGCGGGTAAACGGCTGCTCACGCTCGATCGGAGCGGGGCCGGAAATAATCAGCGGCGTGCGGGCTTCGTCGACGAGGATGGAGTCGATTTCGTCCACGATGCAGAACCAGTAATCGCGCTGAACCTGGTCCTCCTTGCGCGTGGCCATGCCGTTGTCGCGGAGGTAATCGAAACCGAACTCGCTCGCTGTGCCGTAAGTAATGTCGCGGCCATACATCTCGCGACGGAGATCAGGGGACATCTGCTGCTGGATGCAGCCGACGGTGACACCGAGGAAATTGTAGAGGTGGCCCATCCACTCGGAATCGCGGCGGGCGAGGTAGTCGTTGACGGTGACGAGCTGAGTGTTCCGGCCGGTGAGCGAATTGAGGTAGAGCGGCAGCGTGGAAACGAGGGTTTTGCCCTCGCCAGTGGCCATTTCGGAGATCTTGCCGTGGTGGATCGCCATGCCGCCGATGAGCTGAACGTCAAAGTGAACCATGTCCCATTGCAGCTCGTGTTCGCAGACGAGGGCTTTGGAGCCGACAAGGCGCCGGGCGGCGTTCTTCACGGTGGCAAATGCCTCGGGGAGGATCTCATCAAGCGCAGCCCTCTTGTCGGTGGCTGCGGCGATCCGCGTGCGGAATTCGGCCGTCTTGGCCCGGAGCTGTTCGTCGGTCAGCGACTGGTATTGTTTTTCCAGCTCGTTGATGCGCACGACGGTGGGTCGGGCCTTCTCGAGGAACTTCTTGTAGTGACGGCCGGAAAAGCGTTTGAGGAGAAACGAGAACATGAAGGGGCGGGAGCGTAGGCCGGGCCATGGGCTTGGCAAATGAAGAAATCGGCCCCCTTTCGAGGGAAGAAAGGCGGGCGAGCTACACCGTCAAAGCGGGGGTAGGCCGCCGACGTAAGGTCAGAGTGGCACTTTCATCCGCAGAAATCTGGGCCGCCATGGCACGCCGGCCGCCCCCGCCGTCACGGCGCCGGCGGTTTCGACTCGTAGCGGCTCCAGTCCTTGACCAACGCATGCACGACCGGCGAACCGACGCGGTAGGCAGATTCGAGGGCCGGGAGCATGCCTTGATACTCTTCGACCATGCTGGTGGCGGCGCTTTGGCCGGTCGGAGGCATCGAGAAATTGCTGCCGGTGCGCAGCGCGAGCACACGCTGGAAATCCACGCGACCCATCGCGGCGAGGCGCGTGAGGGCGTTGGCGAGGCCGTGGTCTTCCATGTTGGTCATTGCGGCGCTGCCCTTGCCTTGGGTGTAGAGCGCAGTCCAGTCGTCGGCCCATTTTTGCATCACGGCCCCATGCCAGTAACGGCAGGAGGCGAAACTGTCGCCCAGCATGACGCTGGGAGCCTGCGCCGCAGCCGGCATATCTTTGTAGAGTGCGCGGTGCGCCTTGGCTTCCGGCGAATCGAGCAAGGCAACATTCTTAGTGAGGCCAAAGGCCCATTGCACCAGCGCGGGGTTGAGGGTCCACATCATCGGCTTCGGCGCCCAGTCTGGGATCACGGGCTTCTGTTTCGGGTTCTTGTTCCCGAGGGCCATAATACCGTAGGGCCAGTCGGCGGGCGTCTCGCGCGAGTCGATCTCGTAGGCGATGTCACCGTCGATCACGTAGCGGGCCCAGGCCGCGCTGCCCTCGGAAGCGACGTGTGGGTTTACCCCCGCGATGCCGTTGATGAGCCAGTAACTGCGTGTGAGGTCGAAGCGCGGATCGAGGCACAGCGCCATCATTTGCAACCCCGCGCGCACGGTCGTGCCCGAGACGACGCCATAAACACCTTGATCGTTGTAGCACACCGGGTGGTCGAGACCGGGCACGGTGATGGTCTTCGTGAGCTTCTCGCGCTCGGCCCAAAATTGAAACTCGCCTGGTTTGTCGCCGGTGTCGGCGCCTACTTCAAACGTCGCGACGACGATGACTTTTGGCCGAATCAGCTCGGCCGCGCGCATGAGAGCGGGCGCGAGTAGCAGCGAACAAAGCAGGGTGACTAGACGGAGCGGGGAACGAGTAGGCATGATGAGGTCGCTAAAAAATGCAGCTTACATGCCACCGGGACGGCGCCACGGCGCATGGTCGCCAATCAGTGAACGGAGCCGGGGCGGGCAGCTGGCTTCAGACGCGCGTCTTGAAATACGCGATCGTGCGCCCGAGGCCCTCTTCCAACGGCACCTGCGGCTCCCAACCGCCGAGGTGTTTCTTGGCGAGCGTAATGTCGGGGCGACGCTGCTTCGGGTCGTCGGCGGGCAACGGTTTGTGGACAATCTTCGATTTCCCGCCGACGAGCTTCAGCGTGAGCTCGGCGAGTTGGAGCATAGTGAACTCGCCCGGATTCCCGCAATTGAGCGGTCCGACCGTCTCGGTCTGCGCCATGAAGCGCACGAAGCCCTCGATCAGGTCGTCCACGTAGCAGAACGACCGCGTCTGCGAGCCGTCGCCATAGATCGTGATGTCCTGGCCGCGTAGCGCCTGCACGATGAAGTTGGAGACCACGCGGCCGTCGTTTTCGTGCATGCGCGGGCCGTAGGTGTTGAAGATGCGGATGACGCGGATATCGACCTTGTTCTCACGGTGGTAGTCGAAGAAGAGCGTTTCGGCACAGCGCTTGCCCTCATCATAGCAGGAGCGTTTGCCGATGGGGTTCACGTGGCCCCAGTAGCTCTCGGGCTGCGGGTGCACCTGCGGATCACCGTAGACTTCACTCGTGCTCGCCTGAAAGACGCGCGCCCGGGTGCGTTTCGCGAGACCGAGGCAATTGATCGCACCCATTACCGAGGTCTTAATGGTCTTGATCGGGTTATATTGGTAATGCGGCGGCGAGGCCGGGCACGCGAGATTGTAGATCTGGTCGACCTCGAACTTGAAGGGATCAATCACGTCATGGCGCACGAACTCGAAATTCGGGTGCCCCATCAGGTGCGCGATATTGAGCTTCCGGCCGGTGAAGAGGTTGTCGATGGCCACGACTTCGTGGCCGTCCTTGAGGAGGCGTTCACAGAGATGGGAGCCGAGGAAGCCGGCGCCGCCGGTAACGAGAATGCGCATGGTGATGGGAGCCGCGCATTGAGGGGAAAACCCCGCGACTTGGCGAGCGCAGGAAACGCCTCCTGCTACACCCCCGCCGTTTCACTGAAACGCCGTGGGCATTGCCGGAGCCGTCTCCCGCTGGGCGGATGCAATCAGTTCGCGCGAGCTCGGCGTCCGGATGTCCCACACGAGCCGCAGGGCCTTTAAGCCCAGCAAGGCCAGATAGGAGGGATCGATCTGCCACCAATGGAGACCGTGCCGGGCCGACGACGGGAAGGCGTGATGGTTGTTATGCCAGCCTTCTCCCAGCGAGAGGATCGCGACGAGCGCATTGTTGCGGCTATCGTCTTCGGTGGCGAAAGGCCGGGAGCCTAGGACGTGACACACCGAATTCACACTCCACGTGACATGATGCACAACGAACAGTCGCACGAAGCCACCCCACAGCACACCGGGCCAAAACGCTCCCACCTCCCCGGCGATCGCGATCGAGATCACTCCCGGCAGCACCAGCCCCGCCAGACCCCAGACGAAATAAAGGCGGTGCACCGTCATCGCGACTCGATCGCGCACCAGGTCGTTCACCAAACGGAAATAGTTCTCCGGCTTGTGGGTCAGCATCCAACCCACGTGCGCATGCCACCATCCGAGCAAGATACCGCGTGCCCCCTCGCCATGCGTATGCGGCGAGTGCGGATCGCCCATGGCGTCACTGTGCTGGTGGTGCCGCCGATGGCAGGCTACCCAGAAGAAGAGCGGTCCCTGCGAGGCCATGCTACCCGCCACCCCCAGCACCGCCCGGACAGCCGCGCCACACTTATACCCTTTGTGCGTAAAGAGGCGGTGATAGCCCAAGGTGACCCCGATCACTGATACTACATACATCGCACCCGCCACCGCCAAGTCGCGCCAATCCACCCAGCGCTGCCACGCCAGGCCAATGGCGAGTCCCGTCGCAAGCAACGGGACAAAAACCGTCGCGAGCGTGACCCAGCGCTCGATCTGTTCCGCCCTGGAGTCGACTATCGCGTCTTTCATGCGCTCTTGCGGTCGAGTTCGAGAAATACGAGCGTCTTCGTGGCATCATCGAAGACCCGTTGGGCCGACAATGCATTCGTCGGCACGCTCGCAGCCACCCGTTCCATCGCTGCGGTATCGCGGTAGATGAGCTTCCAGTTCATGAAAGCCTCCATGTAGCCCACATCCTCCACGCCGGGCCGGAAGTTAGCCACCAGCAGTCGCCCACCGGGGCGCAGCATTTCAAACATCCGCTTCGTCAGTCGCTGCGCGAAACTTTCGTCGAGGTAGTCGTAGAGTCCAGCGGTGTAGATGAAGTCGAACTTTTCCTTGGCGAGTGAGCTGCCGAAGAGGAGCTTGATTGACCCCGGCACCGTCTCAACCGAAGCACCCGGCAAACTGCGCCCGACTTCCGCGAGACTGAGTGCGTCCTGATCAAGCCCGACGAACCGCCCGATTTTTCCCGCGCGAAATTCCCGCGACAAGGCGAGCTCGCGCAGGTGTCCGCAGGCCACCGAAAGAATGTGTGGCGACTCCGTCCGGCCGCATGCCTCGTCGATCATCGTCGCCAGTAATTCGCGCCGCGTGCGCACCGCGGACGGCGCGCGGCAGCCAATCGTGAAATCAAAGATCGCCTGCCCTACCGGCGTCGGCGGTTCGGCCACCCCGCGCCAATCGCGCCGGTAGATGATATCGAGCAGCTCCGCGTCGCCCGCATATCCCCGCGGCTGACTGTAGGTGCGCTTCGTCAGCGGATCCTGATGAATCACGCCGCACACACGGTGACGCCGGCACCGCTCAATGGTCACGGCCCATTCGACTGCATTTTGCCGATGGTGTGCGGCGCAAAGCGCACCGCTTAATGTCGTCAGCGCTTCTTGCGAATGCGCGGGATCCGCCGTGAGGCGATCGTGGACCCAATTTAAAACTTCGGTGGTGGAGCCGGAAACATTCATCCCCCGGATTCTACCGAAGGAGCCAGTGAATTCCCCGGGACGAACTGAATCAAATATAGGATAATTTCCCGGCGCTTCGAGGGAAGCCGCCCGACTTAGTTTGCCAGGCGAGCGGCCGCGCCGGTCTCGTAGCGCTCGATCCAGGATCGATGCCACGTGCCATAGTCACCCGCCTCGATATGCGCCCGGGCCGAGGCCATCAGATCGAGGTAGAAACTCAGATTGTGCAACGTGCAGAGCGTGCAGCTCAGGATTTCTCCCGCAACCGTGAGATGGCGCAGGTAGGCCCGCGAGAAACGCGCCGCGTAATTCGTCGATCCCTCGCCACTCTCCACGATCGGCTTCGGATCCGTGCGGTATTTTTCGTTGCGCAAATTCATCGGACCATCGGGCGTGAATACGAGACCGTTGCGCGCCACGCGGCTCGGCAACACGCAGTCGAACATATCGACGCCCAGCGCGACCATCTTCAAGAGCTGCGGCGGCGTGCCGAGGCCCATCGTGTAACGCGGCTTGTCCGCCGGCATAAACGGCGTCGTCGCCGCCACCTGCTTTAACATCTCCGGCTCCGGCTCGCCGACGCTCACGCCGCCGACCGCATACCCCGGGAAATCCAACGCCGCGAGCGACTCCGCCGCCTCGCGCCGCAAGTCGTCGAACGTCGAGCCCTGCACGATGGCAAACACATGGTGCCCGTTGGCGAGAAACCCACTGTCCGTGGCGATCTGCTTGCACTGCCCGGCCCACTTGAAACTGCGTGCGACCGCCTTCGCGCAATCGTCGCGCTCGCAGGGCCACGGCGGGCACTCGTCGATCACCATCGCGATATCGCTGCCGAGATTCTGCTGGATGCCCATGACCTCTTTCGGTCCGAGAAAGAGCTTTTTTCCGTCGAGGTGCGATTGAAACGCCACACCGTCGTCGCGGATGTCGCGCAGCTTCGCCAACGAAAACACCTGAAACCCGCCGCTGTCCGTGAGGATCGGACCGTCCCAACCCATGAATTTATGGAGTCCGCCCAGGTCGCGCACGAGTTCACTCCCCGGCCGCAGGTTCAGATGGTAGGTGTTCCCGAGGATGATTTGGGAGCCGATTTCCTTGAGGTGCACGGGCGTGAGCGACTTTACCGTCCCCTGCGTGCCCACGGGCATAAAGATGGGCGTCTCGATCGTGCCGTGACGCGTGCGGAGGCGCGCGCGTCGGGCCGCCGTAGCTGTATCGGTCTTCAGGAGCTGGAAGTGTTCGGGCATCGGAAGCCCGCCACCCTGCCCCACGCTTGACCCGGCGGTCAATCCGCGAGGTAGTATCCGCTCGACCCGCTCACCGTGCTCCTCGTCATCGACAACTACGACTCCTTCACCTTCAACCTCGTCCAATACTTTGGCCAGTTGGGCGTGAACCAGCGCGTCTTCCGCAACAACGAGATCACGCCGGCCGAGGCTCTCGCACTCAACCCTGAGCGCGTCCTCCTCTCGCCCGGCCCCTGCTCGCCCCGCGAAGCCGGCGTCACCCTCGACATCATCAAGGCCTTTGAGGGTAAGAAACCCATCCTCGGCGTCTGCCTCGGCCACCAGTCCATCGGCCATTACTACGGCGGCAACGTCGTCCGCGCCGGCCGTCTCATGCACGGCAAGACCTCTCCGATTCTGCACAAGGACACCGACGTGTTCAAAGGCATGCCCCAAGGGTTCGCCGCCACGCGCTACCACTCGCTTCTCGTCGAGCGCGCCACTTTCCCGCAAGACCTCGAAATCACCGCCGAGACGGCCGAGGGCGAGGTCATGGGCCTCCGCCACCGCACGCTGCCGGTCTGGGGCGTGCAGTTTCACCCCGAGTCCATCGCCACCGAGGGCGGCATGCGGATTCTGCAGAACTTTCTCTCGCTGAACTAGTCTAGCCGACATGCGCTGCCCCAAATGCACGTCCATCGAGGACAAAGTGATCGACTCCCGCATCAGCAAGGAGGGGTCGACCATTCGCCGCCGCCGCGAATGCTTGGAATGCGGCCATCGCTATAGCACGACTGAGATCGTCCTGCGCGAGGGTATGGTCGTCATCAAACGCGACGGCCGCCGCGAGGAGTTTGACCGCGAAAAGCTTTCCCGCGCCGTCCGCGCCGCATGTCACAAGCGCCCGGTCGATCTCGAGCAGATCACCATGCTGGTCGAAGATACGATCGACGCCCTCGAGGCCCAGTTCGAAAGCCAGATCCCTTCCTCCGCGATCGGCGAGGGCGTGATGCAACGCCTCCGCCGGGTCGACCAGGTCGCCTACGTCCGCTTCGCCAGCATCTACAAACAATTCCGCGACGTCGCCGAGTTTGTCGATGAAGTCAGCTCGCTGGAGAAGAAAGCGCCCAAAAACGTTTCGCCCGATTCGCCCTGACCGAGCTGCGCGCTCGGCCGGCCTCGGTCTCCCCTCGTTCGGCGAACTCACCATGGCAGCCCCTTCCCGCGACGACCTGCGCCGGCTCCACTTTATCGATGCCCTGTTCGCACACGTCACCGGCCACGACCTCTACCTGGCGAATCAGATCAAGGGTGCGATCACGTTCAGCCTCGCCGAACTTGAAGCCCAGATCGCCGCTCAGCCCGCCCTCGCCGCCACCTACGACGCCGCCTTCAACGCCGCCGCTGCCGATCTCCTCGCGAAGCTCTTCACCCACCTCCCGCGCCACGGCTTTTACCACTGGGACGCCTCGCTTACTCTCGCTTCCGCCACGCCCCTCTTCACGCGCGCCGAGATCATGGCCGGCCTGAAGCAACTCGCTCCGTTCCGCGAGTCCACGCTCCTCGTCACCAATCTCCGCCCCGCGCTTATTCCCCCCACCCGGCGCGCCACCCCTCGCCGCCAGCGCGACTACGAGGAAGCCCTCGCCTTCATCCGCGCCCTTACCGCGGCCCGCACCGTGCGCGGGTCGAACCTGCAGCTGCTGTTTCTCTGATTCTGATGTGGAAATCAGGAAACAAACCGGAACCGATCTCCTTCATTAAAAATTCTGCGATCCGTTCCTGATTTCCGGCTTTCCCCATTAAATATTTCCACGCCATGCCTAAAACCATCTTCCAACGCATCATCGACCGCGAGATCCCCGCGAAGATCGAGCACGAGGACGACCTCTGCATCGTCCTCCATGACATTCAGCCGCAGGCACCGGTGCACCTGCTCATCATCCCCAAGAAACTTATCCCCCGCGTCGGCGAAGCCACACTCGCCGATCAAGCCACGCTGGGACACTTGCTGCTCACGGCCGGCGCGCTCGCGCAGAAACTCCAACTCACCGAGGGCTTCCGCCTCGTGGTGAACAACGGCCCCTACGGCGGCGAATCCGTCCCCCATCTCCACGTTCACCTGCTGGCGAAGCGCCCACTCGCCTGGCCGCCCGGCTGATCGCCCTGCCACTCGCGCGACCGCCGCCGCCAACCTCGCCCTCCCCGCCGACGCACCTCTCTCCTCTCCGGTGCCGTCCGTCGCCCCCATCGGCGCGACGTCGCTCATCCTGTCGACCTTTAGCGCCGACTTCACCGGCGGAGGCTCCGAGCGTGCCGGCACGAGTTGGGTCGGCAACGTCACCCACAACCCCACCTCCATCACCGTCGGGGGCACCGCCCGCGATGAAAACGGCTGGGGCGTCACCGGTCTCTCCCTCGATGCGAGCGCGATAAACTTCCTCGTCATCACCGCCCGGCGCGACACCGGCAACACCGCCTCCACCCTGTTCGTGCAGTTTGAAGACCTGCAGCTCCGCACCCGTCTCGTCTCGGTCAGCACCTCCGCGTTCGCCTTCGGGTCCCTGACGACCGTCACCGTGCCGCTCACGGCGTGGACGATCGATTT
>CANGHW010000007.1 GCA_947453695.1 Opitutia bacterium | reverse complement strand
GGTTGCGCCGGGTGCCGCTACCATTGCGCGTCGAGCGGAAGATGTAGTCCTTGAAATCGGGATCGGTCACCCCGAACTCTTCCGCCGTATAGTCGAAGGTCTCGCGGAGATTTTCCGTCCACACTTCCGTGCCCGTGAGCGTCGCCTGCCCGGGGGACTGGCCGCCAAAGTAGTAGGCGAAACGGGCATCATAGCGGTCGATGTTCTCGGGCAGGAGGCCGGGGTTGGGCGCATCGACGCGATTCACGGTGCCCGCCGCGTCTTCGACGATATTCCAAACGCCCGTGAGGTTGTCGATCGGGGGACGTCCGATCGCCTTGGTATAACCCGTCTGGAAATCGAAATTGCTCAGAATATTGTATTTCAAATTCACCGACGGAAACACGTTTGTATACTCGGAACGACGCTTCACCTGCGGGAGGCTCTGATACTGATAGCGCACGCCGGCAAAGGTGGTGGCGCCGCCGTTGGCATTGACCGGGTAGCCCGCGGCGATGATTTCATCGCGCGTGCGGGGATCCCACTCCGTGGATTGGATCTGGGTGCGCTCCCAACGGAGACCGGCGACGGCGGTAAACTTGTTCGTAAACCGCGTCTGCAACTGGCCGTAACCGGCCGTGATGGTCTGGCGGACTTTGCGCGTGCCGGTGATCGTGGTCGTGAGGTTGGCCGGAGTGCCGGTGTTCGTGAAGAGTTCGGGCTTTTCGTGGAAAAGCGCGGAAATCATGTTCGGGTTGGGCCGTGCAATGGTGGTCGGCTGGCCGGCTTGATTCAAAAACGTGAGGGCGTTGGAGGCGCCCATGTCGAAGGGTTGCACGGCGATGAAGCCGAGGTTGTTCCAATTGCCGCTGGCGGTGACGCTGGGCGTGCCGTTGACGTCGCGCGTGACGGTGTTGCCGCCGGGGCCGATGTAGCTCCAGACGGACATCGCGTCGTTCGTGCGATTGTTGCGGGTTTCCTCCGTCCACTTGCTGCCGAAGGATACGACCGTGGGGAAGCGCGCCATGAACGAGGGCGTCCAGCGGGCATTGATCTGGCCGGACCAGATGTCGGTGATCCAGGTGCGGTCAATATTGGTGAGCGGAGTGCCGCCGGTCCAATTGGCGAGATTGGACGGATCGATGGCGGACGTCTGGCGGATCGTCCACTCGTAGGATTCGGCGCTGGGCCGGGTCGCCGACCAGCCGGAGGCCAGCGTGGTGGTGCCGCCGGAGGAGAAGCCGCGCTCCAGCGCATCGTAATTGTTGACCGACCGCGAATTCGAGGCGGAACCGTCTACGATGACGTTCGCATACTTGTATTCGAACTTCTGGGCGAAGGTGCGGGTGTAGGTGAGTTTGTCGCCGGGACCGTTGGCGTAGTTGATCACCGGGACCGTATTGGCCGTCGCGCGCGTGGCCGTGATGCTCGTGAGACCGTTGCCGACGAGACTGGGGCGACCGTTGTTGACGTTCGCGTTGTCGTTGGCCCCGACAAACGTGGTGGTGCGATTCCAGAACTCGGAATCGGCGTAGGTGTAGATGCCGGTGAGCGATAGCACGAGGCGCGGCGTGACCTTCCAGTCGGCGGTGAGGGTCGCGGCCTCTTTCACGACGGTGAGGGGGCCATCTTTGAAGGCGATCTGCCGCACCACCTGGGGCCGTGTATCGGTGGCCGTGGCAGCATTGCTGTAGGTATTGGTCATCAGGCGCTGCTCGGCATACGAGCTCGCCTTGCTCGCACTGGCCAACAGGCCGAAGCGGTTGTTGAAAAAGGACTCGGCGTAATCGAGGGAGTAATTGGGTTTCGCCTTCGATTCCTTGCCCTCGCGGTTGCCCCAAGTGCGACTGGCGGTGAATTCCTCGTCGTTAAAATTCACGCCAAAATTGTAGGAGATCGCGCGGCCTTTGCGTTCGAAGGCCCGCTTCGTCTTCATGTTGATCGAGCCGCCCGGAGTGTCGGCGTCGGAGGCGGCGGTGCGGGTAAAGTTCACCTCGATGGAATCGATGGCATTGATGGAAAAGCCTTCGAAGCTCGTGGCGCGCGAGGCGTCGCCGCCGCCGCGATTGGCATCGGCGCTGGCCGTGCGAACACCATCGAAGGAAACGCCGACGTATTGGGACTCCATGCCACCGAGCGTGGGGCCGCGGGCCTGGGACTCGACGTAGTCGATGTCGACGCCGGGGAGATACTTGAGGAATTCACCGACGTTGCCGTCAGTCACATCGCCAAAGATGTCGGCCGAGACCGAGTTGCCGATGTTCATGCTGCGGCGCTGCTCCATGATGGCCTTGGCATTGCCCTCGCGCTCGGAGTCGACGGTGAAGGCCTGCATCTGGACGACGCCGTTCTTGGTCGTGGTCGGAGCGCTATCCGTGCTCACGAGGTTGATCTCGCGCACGGCGGGCTGACCGGCCGTCACGGTAAAGGATTCTTTCACGGTGTTATAACCGGAGAAAGTGATGGCGATATTGGCCGGGCCGACCGGGACGTTGTTCAACTGAAAGGTGCCGTCGCTCTCGGTGTAGGCCACCTGCTTGCTACCCTCGAGACGGACCTCGGCGTTGGCGACGTATTCCTTGGTCGCCGGATTGTAGACGCGCCCCTGGACGGAGCCCGTGGCGCCGGATTGAGCCGAGAGCGAGCCGACCAGCCAGATGCTGGCGAATGCCATGAATGCCTTGAGGCAGCGAAGCAGAGGGTAGTTCATAGGGAGTGGGGGACGCACCATCGCGGAGGAACAGCGACTGCACGGGTAACGCAACGACGGTCAGGTGGGGAAACGAGTCAGAGTGGAAAACCACTGGCTGGAACCAACGGTTTCGCTTAGTCGGGAAGAGATCGGCCCCCACCGCAAGCGCGTTGATGGCCGATCGGCGGCACAAAAAAAGCGCCAGCCCGCAGGCTGGCGCTCGAATTGAACGAAGGTAGATGGCCGGACTTAGAACGAGCCCTTGATGCCGAAGACCCAGTTGTCGCCGTATTCTTCCATCTTGCGGAGGTATTTTTGTTTTCCTTCCTGCACGCCAGGAGGCGACTCGTAGAAGAGATCCTTTTGATTCGTGGGATTGCGGATCTGCACGTAGAGCGAGGCGTAGCGGTTCAGTTTCCACGTCGCGGAGATATCGAGCTTCGTCATCGCCCCCATCACGCGGCCGTAGACGCCGTCCACCGGCTTGTCGTCGATCCAGATGGCGCCGATGGAGCCGTTGAAGCGCCTGTAGTTGTAGCCGACACGCGCGGTCGCACGGTGCGGCGCGAGGTTGTTGCGGCGCTGGTTGGCATAGGAGCGGGCGTAGGTGCCGCCGATGCTAATGCCGCGGAGATACTCGCGGGGGAGGAAGCCGAGCGTCTGGTTATAGTTGAAATCCAGATTCTTGTAGCGCTGCAGCGCGACGGCGTTGGTCGTCGAGATGAAGTTGTAGTTGGAGAAATCAGGATCATCGACGCCGAACTCAGCAGCCGTGTAGGTGCGGGAGACGATGAAGTTTGTCGCCTCGTCCTGAATGTAGGCGACGGAGATCTGACCGGGTGAACGACCGCCGAAGTAGTAGGCGAGACGGGTCTGGTAGACCTTGTGGCGCTCCGGCTGCAGCTCGGCATTCGGGGCCGTAACCGTCGGCGGATTGGCATTGTCGTTGATCACCCAGAGACCGGTGAGGTTATCGATGCCGGGGCGGGAGATACCTTTGTTCACGCCGGCCTGCCACTCGAGGTTCGGAAGGATCTGATACTTGGCGACAAAGGAAGGGAAATAATTCTCGTATTTCGACTTACGGACGATGCGCGGATTCGTCTCAAACATCGTGCGCATGCCATCAAAGGTCAGGGGCCGGCCGTTATTCGTGCCGGGGGCATTGAGCGCTACACCTTTGGCGATCAACTGCGCGCGGGTGAGGGGATCAAACTCCGTCAGGGCATTATTGGTCTCTTCCCAGCGCAGACCGAAACGCACCTGGATCTTGGAAGTCAGGCGCGTGTCGAACTGCGTGTAACCGGCGTTGATCGTCTGCCGGAAATTACGCGCATTGGCATAATTGTCCGTGTAGTAATTTTCCGGCGTCATCGTATTGACGAATAGATCCGGGCGAGAATGGAACAGGTCAGAGACCGCATTGCGGCTGACGCGCGGAGGCATACCGTTTACCCCATTGATGTTGTAGATCTGCATCATGTTGGTCGTGCCACCGTCGAACGGAAAGCCTGACACAAACTGCGGACCGACATTGGCCCAATTCCCGTAGGTCACATTCTGCCAGGCCCCTGTCGAGGCGTTGCGGGTCACAGTGTTGCCACCCGGCCCGATATAGGACCAAATATCCATATCAGAATCGGTGCGATTCTTACGGGTTTCCTCATCCCATTTACCGCCGAATTTCACCGAGGTCGGGAAGTTGCGGAGGAAGGGCAGCACCCACTTGGCATTGAGCGTGCCGGTCCACTTCTCCGTGGCCCACGTGCGATTGTCATTGTTGACGCGCGTGCCGCCGGCACGGGTGTCGACGAGGTTCCAATTCCGCAGGTCATACCAGTCGGGACCGGAATTCTGGCGGATCGTCCATTCCCAGGACTGGGCATTAGGACGAGTGGCGGTGAAACCGCTGGGCACGCGACCGTCTTCACTGTTGGTGAAGCCACGCTCGAGGGACTCGTAATTATTGACCGCCCGGGAGAACCCGAGCGCGCCGTCCACGGTGAGCGCGTTGAGCTTGTATTCGAAGCGCGGGGCGAACTGGCGATTGTAGGCCAGCTTGGCAGAGGAGCCACCGCCATTGTTCACGGTCGCGGCGTTGGCTGTCGTGGTGCGATCCGGCGCAATCACGCTCAGAATTCCATCACCACCGACCGAGGCACGGCCGTTGAAGTTGTTCGCATTACTGTTGGCGACGACGAAGTCGAAGCCGCGATTCCAGAAGTGACCTTCGAAGTAGCTATAGATCAGGTTGGCCGAGAGCACGAGGCGGGGCGTGGCCTTCCAGTCCGCGGTGAGCATGAGGGCGTCCTTGATAATGAACTTCGGGCCATCGCCGAAGTTAATGTCACGCACCACGAGCGGACGCGGATCGTTGGCCTGCGGCGAGCGATTGTAGTCCACGGTCACCGCCGTCTGCTCGGTGTAGGAGCTCGCGTGGCTCGCGCTGAGGAGGAGGCCGAAGCGTTGGTTGGCAAAGGACTCGGCGTAAGCGAGCTGCCAGTTCGGTTTCCACTTATAGCTGGGGCTGTCCTGAATACCCGTGGTCTTCTTGAGGGACCATTCTTCACCGTTGAAGTTGAGACCGAAGTTGTAGTCGACCTGACGGCCTTTGCGGTCGAAGGCGCGCTTGGTCTTCATATTGACCGTGCCGGCCGGCGAGTCGGCGTCGTTTTCCGGACTCGCGGTGCGGTTGATCTCGATGGAGTCGATACTGGTGATGGAGAAGCCTTCGAAGCTGGTCGCGCGGGAAGAGGCACCGCCACCGCGATTAGCGTCGGCACTCGCACTGCGCATACCGTCGAACGCGACACCGACATATTGGCCGTCCATGCCGCCGAGACGGGGACCGCGGGGCTCGGACTCAACGTAGTCGAGGTCGACGCCCGGGAGATACTTGAGGAACTCACCGACGTTGCCGTCCGCCACGTCACCGAAAATATCGGACGACACGGAGGTGACGATGTTCATCTCCTTGCGCTGGGCCATGATGGCCTTGGAGTTACCTTCGCGCTCGGTTGCGACCGTGAAAGCCTGGAGTTGCACCACGCCATCCTTGGTCACGGCCGGAGCGGCCACTGTGCTGGTCAGCGCAATTTCACGGACGGCCGGAGCGCCGGCAGTGACCGTAAAAGTTTCCTTCACCGTGTTGTAGCCTGCAAAACTGACCGAGATCGAGGCTTCGCCGGGGTTCACGCCATCGAAGCGGAACGAGCCGTCGCCCTCCGTGAAGACGACTTGGTTCGTGCCCTCGAGGCGGACTTCCGCATTGCGGATGTATTCTTTCGAAATGGGGTTGATTACGCGGCCCTGCACCACGCCCGCACCCGACTGCGCATGCAGCGAGGCAACGGACAGCAGCCAGCTTAAGGCCACGGCGAGAAACATCGGCAGGCAGCGCCGACGGAAGTATCCTGAGGTAGATATCATAGGTAGCATACGGGGGGTTAGGGAAGGGGTTACGCTGAGCCGGCGGCATTGCCATCGGCACCAACGGGCTTGGGGAAAGCCCATTAGCAGAGAAGACCCCTAGAATTACCGCATGCCCTAGCAATAAAAATTCATAGAAACTCCGCATCTTTTTCCAAAAGCCGCCTTCTGACTGGCCAAATCATAGTTATTAACCCCCACGAGCCCCTCGGTCAGGCCGGTTTCGGCAATCGATTCTTGCGCACCCTGAATCCACCGCGCACGCCTTGGCCCGTCCCCCCTCCATGCGCCTTCCCCTCCCCTCTCCATTCAGCGCCCCGGGCGCGTCGAGTGCCGGCTGGCGGGATTGCTCGGCCGAGCGCTCCGGTAAGTCACTCGCTTTCCCCTTTCTTCCGTCCCGCCGAGAATCTCTCCTCCTGGCTCTCCCCTCCTCCGGTCTGGCCGACGCCGGGATCCTCGGCCATGACGCGGTCGAAATCCTCCCCGCCTGAGCACCACCCCGCGCCGCGCAACTACTCCCGTCTTACTGGCCCGCTCAACCCGCTCTCCCGACTCGTGCGTCTCACCATCTTCAAGTTCCTCGGCATCGCGTTTCTGCTCCTCACGCTGTTCATCGCGTGGCGCACCCGGCGCGATCTCGCGAAGGAGGAAACGCAGTGGGGCCGCGCGCTCTTCCAACGCTCCGCGCCGATCCGCCGGCACGAATCCCCGCTGCGCTACTGGCTCGCCACCCTGCTCAATGTCGCGGTCGTCATCCTCTTCGCCCTCGCTGGCGTCTTGATCTTGCGGGTCGGCATTCTGCGCATGGTCAGCCACTGAGCCGGCTCACAGAATTTCATCCCAGGCTTTCGGGTCCTTGAGCATCTTCTCGCGCAACAGCCGCACCGGCGGTGCGCCATGCTGCACGACCTCGTCGTGAAACCGCCGCAGCGAATACGCGGCGCCCTCCTGCGCCTGCCAGTCGCGGCGTAGTTTCAGGAGCTGGAGTTTACCCAGCGTGTAGTAGAGGTAGCCGGGATCGTAGGTTCCGCGCAGCGCCTCTTGGCGCGCCGGCTTCTCCTCGTAGTAGCAGTTTTCCTGAAAAAACTTCGTCGCGTCCTCGACGCTCAGGCCCTCGCAGTGGGTCTTGATTGACACGCACAGGCGGCAGATGCGCAGCAGCGCTTCGTCCGACTGCGCGAGACGGTATTTCGCCCCGCGGAGCGCGTCGCCCTCGGCTCCAAATCCTTCGTCGAGCATCATTTGCTCGCAATAGTGCGCCCAACCTTCGGCAAACGCATAGCTCGTGAAAATCTTTTCGATGCGACCGACCTTGGACGCGTTGAGATTGAGGAACTGCACGTAGTGCCCCGGGTAGGCCTCGTGGATCGTGACCACATCGGTCGTGTAGTAGTTGAACGACGTCAGCCACTCCTCCTTCTGCTGCGCCGACCACTCCTTCTCCGTGGGCGTAACGTAGTAGTAGGCCTCGGCCGCCTTGGTTTCGAACGGCCCCGGCGTGTCCATCGAGGCAAACGACCCCGCCCGGGCAAATTGCGGCGTCTCTTCCACGCGGACCCGCACGTCTGACGGAATGGCGATGAGGCTCTTCTCCACCACAAACCGTCGGATCTCCTCGAGCTGCTTGCGCGTGTCCGGGATCAGCCCGGCCTCCGTGGGGTGATCGCGCTGGATGGCCTTGAACACCTCCACCGCCGGTTTCGTCGGATCGATCTTCCGCGCCGCCTCCGCAAACACCGCCTGCTCGCGTTTCAGCTCCCGCAGTCCGAGTTCCAAGATCTTCTCCGGCCCGAGGTTGATCAGCTCGCCGCTCCGCAGCATCCCCTGAAATTTCTCCCGGCCGAGCGCGTAGCGCGTGTGCGCCTTCGGCAGGCGCTCCTGCGTGAGCCACTCCGCATAGCGGTGCAGCTCGGCGGCTGCGTGTTCGTTGGCTGCTTTGAATTCTGCCAGCAGGGCCGTGTCCTTTAACTCGCTCACCGCCGCGACCAAATCCTTGACCAGAAAGTCCGCCCCGCCGTTGGCGATCTCGACCGCCAGCTCGATATACGGCTTGGGCAGCGCCTCCGCGAGGTTCGCCCGCGCGTCCGCAAACAGTTTCGGCATGGCGCGCTCGATCGCGATAATCGATCGCACTCGCTCCGCCAGCGGCGCGAAGTCGCGCTTGATGTAGATGTTCACGTCGACTGCATTCGCATACGTCATCGGGTTCGTCGTGTAGGACTGCAGGTCGTCGAAGGAAAAAATCTCCCCCGCGACTCCCGTTTCCAGCAGCCGGCAACTCAACCGCGTCTCGGGATTGAGTTTGGCCCGATCAATGGCCGCCAATTCCCGGGCAAATCGTCCCAGCCGCGCGCGCTCGGCGTCGAGCGAGGCGCGACTGAAATCTGTGCTGCGACCGTCATACACGTGCAACCCGAGCTGCGTCCCGACCAACGGCCGCCAGGCCAGATAGCCGTCAATAAACTCATCCGCGAGTCGTGTGAACCGCACTTCCGTCGCGGCATCGGCCGCCGCCCGCATTGGCATCGCAGCCAAACCCACGACCAACGCCACCCAGCCGAAGATCTTCTTCATGCGCCGCAGCGTGCCCACGTCGCCCGGGCGTGCGAGTTGATTTCCCGCCGCGCTCGCTCACAGCGCCCAGCACCCCACTCCCGACGCCCCACCCTCAACTGCCGAATTCGATCCCTTGGGCCAGTGGTAGCTCGCGCGAGTAGTTCACGGTCGCCGTTTGTCGCCGCATGTAAGCCTTCCACGCATCGCTGCCGCTCTCGCGGCCGCCGCCCGTGTCTTTTTCCCCGCCAAACGCGCCGCCGATCTCCGCGCCGCTCGTGCCCAGATTCACGTTCGTGATCCCGCAATCACTCCCGCGCGCCGCCAAAAATATCTCCGCCTCGCGCAGATCGTTGGTGAAGATCGCCGCGCTTAAACCCTGCGGCACGCCGTTATTGAGCGCGATTGCCTCTTCCAGCGTGCGATACGTCATCACATACAAAATCGGCGCAAACGTCTCGTGCTGCACGACCGCCCAGGCGTTCTGCGCCTCGATGATCGTGGGCATCACATAAAAACCCTCCGCGTGCGCCGGACTCGTCAGTCGCTTCCCGCCGCACAGGACGCGGCCGCCGTGCTGCTTCGCCGCAGCCACGGTGTTCGTGAAGTTTTCCACGGCCACGTAGTCGATGAGCGGCCCCATCAGCGTCGCCGGATCGAGCGGATTACCGATCTTCACTTGGGCATAGGCGTCGAGCAGTGCTTTCACCAACTTCGTCTCGATCGCCTCGTGCACGATGAGTCGCCGCGTCGTCGTGCAGCGCTGGCCCGCCGTGCCCACTGCGCCAAACACGATCGCGCGCACCGCGAGCTTCAGATCCGCCGAATGCGTGACCACGACGGCGTTGTTGCCGCCGAGTTCCAGCAGCGATCGCCCGAGGCGCTTCGCCACCACTTCGGCGACATGGCGCCCCATGCGCGTCGAGCCCGTCGCTGACACGAGAGCGACACGCTTGTCCGCGGCGAGCCATTCGCCCGCCGTGGCCCCATCGCCGCACACGAGCGAAAAGATGCCCGGATCGACGCCACACTCGCGCGCGACCCGCTCCGCCAGCTTCGTGCACGCGATCGCCGTCAGCGGCGCTTTCTCCGACGGCTTCCACAGCACGGCATCGCCGCACACGATGGCGAGTGCCGCATTCCACGCCCACACCGCGACCGGAAAATTAAATGCCGAGATCACGCCGACCACGCCGAGCGGGTGCCACTGCTCCATCATCCGATGCCCCGGCCGCTCACTCGCGATCGTCGCCCCATGCAACTGCCGCGAGAGCCCCGTCGCAAAGTCGCAGATATCGATCATCTCCTGCACCTCGCCAATGCCTTCCGCCAGAATCTTCCCGGTCTCCAGCGTCACGAGGCGCCCGAGTTCCTGCTGGTGGCGCCGCAGGGCCTCGCCGAGCCGGCGCACCACTTCACCCCGTTTCGGTGCCGGCACGTCGCGCCAGGCCAGAAACGCCCGTTGCGCTGCACCCGCCGCCCGATCGTAGTCCGCCTGCGTCGCCGCCGTCACGCGCGCCAGCGGGCTCCCGTCGATCGGCGACCGCTTCTCGATCACGGGTCCGGAGCCAAACCATTCGCCCCCGGCAAACACACCGGCATTCGTCGTCTTGAGTCCGAGCTTGGCAAAAATCTCACCGGCCACCGCCTTTAGCGACTGGGGGTTCTTCGGGGTTTTCATTACCCCTACCCTACCTGCGTTCCGTCACCTTACCACCGCAGACTTTCCCCGCGTTTGCCTAACCGCCCGTCGCTTCCGACGCGGCCCACACCACGAGCCAACCGCTCTTGTCGTCGACGTAAACCACGGAGGACGAATTGTTCGGCACCTCGACAAACTCGGCCCGCGCCACCGGCGCTGTCGCCGTCGCCGGCGCCGCGTCGTCATCGCCGCTGGTCGGCACAAAGGCCACGACCGCCGCCAGTGCCGCCGCCGCCCCGAGCGGCAGCGCCCAACGGACCGGCGCCCACCATGACCGCGTCGCCGCCGGCCGGCCGGCACGGATCGCACGATGGATATCCTGCCACGCCCGTTCTTCGTCGGGCACCTTTACCTGCGCCGCGGCCGCCTGTAGATCGGCGGCCGCCTCGGTGAGCGTCACCTGGAACTGCCGGCACTCCGCACACGCCTGCACATGCTCGTCGAGGCCGGCGCGCTCGGGGGCAGCGAGCGCACCATCGCGATCGGCGGACAGCAGGCGTTGGGCGGCGCGGCAGTTCATGGCGTGATCGGTTCAGCGTTGCGGGCGCGAGGATGTTTCAACCGCGACCGTAGGCGTAGCCAAAACCACCGTGATGACCCGGACCAGCGTCGGCCACCCAGACCCGCTCGTTCCGGTAGGTGAAGTAGCCCGGCCGCACGGAGAACACGACCCGACCGTGACGATCATAGCTCCGGACCCGCTCTTCGGGCACCCAGACCTTGACCGCTACTTCCTTCCAATAGCCCCGGGGCGCGACCGGCGCGCAGTCGTCGCGATAGGTCGGGACCGGCGCAGGCGTCGCGTAGCCGTAGCCACGTGCCGGCACCACGACCACCGGGGCCGGCGGCTCGCACCGGGGGGCGACGATCACCGGGCCGGGCCGGGCGCCGATGCCGATGTTGAAGTGGATGTCCGTGCCTGCACTCGCGGTGTTGGCGAGGCCGGCCAAGCCGCTGACCGCGGCGAAAACTGAGGCGATGATGAACTTGTTATTCATGGTGATGAGTGGGTTCGCGCCTTCGGACGAATCTCACCGCTCATTTATTCATTTTTCTGCCGACAAAATTCATGCGACCGGCATCCACTTGCTTACCAGCGACTTAATCAGCCACCAAAATCACCGCCCACACCTCGCCGTCCTTGCCGTTGGCCGGTCCGCCCAACACCGCCGGCACCCCGGGACGCAGCGCGAGCCCGGTGTTCATGAGCGAGCGGCGCCCCTCCAGCCACGAGACTTTGACGCGCACGGCCTTGCCCTCGGACTTGTCCATTTCGAGTTCGAGCACGTGCCCGCGCGCGAGGCGCACCGTGGACTTGGCCCCCGTCGCGAGCGCCGCGGAGCCCTCCCCGGCCAGCTTGTAGCTTTCGAAGCGCAGGATTCGCCGCAGCGTCGGCTCATAGTCCGCGAGGCGGCTGTCGGACGCGCCGCGTTGATTCGACGCCAGCACCAGCAAGGCGCGGACATTCGCGTGCGCGCCATCGGCGGCCAGCGTGGCGGTGCGCGTCACCGCGAGCAGTGCAGCGAGAAACAGCAACGAGATGATCTTCATGGGAGTTTTCCTAGTTTTTGCGCCAGCAGCCGGCGCGCGTTGAACAGACGGGACATGACCGTGCCCGGGCGGCAATCCAGTTGCCGGGCGATTTCCTCGTAGGAAAGTCCTTCGATCTCACGCATCGTCAGCACGGCGCGATGCTTCTCCGGGAGCGCCGCGATGGCACGCTCGAAACGCGCCGCCCGCTCCGCGCTTTCCGCCTCCTCGCCCGGCCCCGCGGTCGGCGCCACGGGCTCGATCGTCTCGCCGGTCTCCTCGCGCGTCAGAAACGGCAGAAACCGTGCAAACCAGCGCCGCTGTTTGCGCGTGTGATCGATCGCGCGCCGGGTCGCGACGGCGTAGAGCCAGGTCGAGAACTTCGCTTCGCCCCGGTAGTTCCCGAGGCTCTGCCACACGGTGAGCCATACTTCCTGGCACACATCCCGCGCATCGTGCTCGTGGCGCAAAATGCCGACCACCCGGCGAAACACCGGCTCGTAATGGGCTTTAACCAGTGCCCCGAACGCCGCTTCGTCTCCCGCGCGCGCCCGCCGCAAAAGCTCCGCCTCGTCGGCGTCGTTGGGCGGGGCGTCGTGGGTCATGGCGGGAGCGTCGGGCAGCGTGGCGCGTTTCGCTCCCGGTAGAAGTTAAAACCGGCCACGCAGCCCACGCTTTACCGACTCGGCTAAATCCCCATCGTTCCGCCGATGTCCGACGCCCCCGACCCTCCGCGGAAAACCTACAGCCTTAAGCCGCGGGAGTTTGAGTCGACCAACACGATTCCTCCGCTCGCCCCCGCCCCGCCCCCGGTCCCCGACCCTGGCGTCCAGCGTGTCGGCGACGAGCCCATCGACGTGCGCGAGCTCGTGGAACTGGGAAAGGTCAAACCCACTGCCACCTCGCGGCCCAAGGCCACCGGTCCGGCGAGCGACATCCAGGCGATGCTCAACGAGAATCTCGCCGTCGCCAACGCCGCGGGCCTCAACCGCGTCGCGCCCGTCCAAGCCCGTCCCTCGAAACGTAAGCGGGACTATCTCTTCGTCATGGCCGCCGGCAACGGCAGCCTGCTCGCCGTGTTTGCCGTCGTCATTGGCTTCAATTTTTTCAGCTGTCTGTTTCTCGCGATGGGCATGATCTTCTTCAGCTCCGCCACCACGTGGGTCATGTGGCACGTGATGGACGATTACTGAGCGCGCCGCGCCAGCAATTCCCACATCAGCACCGCACTGGCCACGGAAACATTCAGCGACTCGACCTTCCCGCTGCCGGGAATCGTCACCAACCGCGTGCAGGCTGCCGCGACCATCGAGGACACCCCGTGTTCTTCGTTCCCCAGCACGAGGGCGACAGGCTTGCGCGCTCCACCGACCACGACGTCGGGTCGACCGCCGCGCGTCGCGGCCCCCACCACGTCGTAGCCAGCGGCGCTCAGTGCGCGGACGTGGGCGATGAGATCTTTCACGAGGAAAACCTCCACGCCTTCGAGGCCTCCCTCGGCCACCCGGTGCGCCGCATCGTTCGGGCGCGCCGCGGTGGGATGATCCGAAATCACCATGCGGGGCACGCCGAAAAACGCCGCGGTGCGCGCGATTGCGCCCAGATTGTGCGCATTGCTCACGCGATCGAGCACCAGGATCGACTCACCGGCCTTGGCCCACGCCGTGAGTTCAGCCTCACTTGGCGCCCGGAGCGCTGCCGGCGTTACCACCGCCACGATCCCGCCATGATGAACCGAGCCTGCCACCTTCTCCAACTCGGCCGCATCGACCTGCCGGTAAACTTTCTTCGCCAGCGCGAGCGTCTTGCACATCGGGCCCACCCGCGGCCCCAGCGCCGCCTCGTAAAACAACCGGAGCACCGACCCGGGATCGCGGGCGAACCGCGCTTGCACGGCCGCAATGCCGCAGATCCGCAGCTCACGCGACTCTTCGCGTGCACCGGTGTTCACCGCCGCCTCGACGACCTTGGTCGCCTTGGCCGCCTCGCGGGCCGCTGCTGCGCGCGCCGCCAGTGAAGGACGAAAACCGAGCCGTGGATTCTTAGCCATGCCACACGCTGACGCACCGCCCGGCGCAAAACCAAACAAAAGTTTTCCCCGCCCCAACTAGCCTCATCGGGCCGTGACCTCACCGACCAGCGTAAATTCCTCCCGGTCGTGGTAAAGGTGCCGGATACGCGCGGCCGGCGCGTGTTCGACGAGCGGCGAGCCGGTCGCACGCAGTTCACGCAGGAGCGCCACGGCGTCCACGCGGCCGAACTTCAGATTGATCACAAAGCGCCGGCACCACCCGCGCGCGAGCCACGGGGAGACGATGTTTTGCAGCACGTGGTGCGGATCCTCGACCATGTCGCAAAACAACCAATCGAAGACCTGACCTTCCGGCGGCGCATAGCGAAACGCATCCTCACAGCGATGCTCGATCAGCGGGTGACCGAGCGCGCCGCCCTTCAGCGGACCATTGTCGAGCGCGACGACCTTCGCGCCGCGTTTTGCCGCACTGTAGCTCCAGCCGCCTGGCGCCGCGCCCAGGTCGCACACGGTTTCACCCGGTCCCGGCTCACGCCCGAGCACCACGTAGGCTTCCTCGACCTTCAAATACGAGCGGGAGGGCGCGAGGTCATCGTCCGCCATGCGGCGCTGACCGTGCACAAACGCCTCGCGCGCCACGTAGGCGCGGCCGAAATCCACGAAGAAAACGAAGAGCCCCCGCGTCGCACCCTCCCCGCGCGGGATGTCCGCCACCGCGAGTTTCGCCACCCGCGAGAGTTTTTTCTTCAACAGCTCGCCACAGGCCGACTCCACCGACGACAACCGCCGGCCGAGTCCGACGAGTTCCTGCGGTCCCTGCCACACGCTGGGCCAGGCCGACTCGATGCGTTCGCCGCGCAAGCTCGTGAGAAAGAAGTCCGCGACTTTCGCCGCCAGCGCATTGACCGATTCACCGCGCACTTCGATCGGGTCGCGGAGGGTGAGCCAGGGAAACGTCAGCGTCTCCGTCGCGACCGGCCCGGCAAGTCGCACCCAGCCCGGTCCCTGCTCCTCGACTTTGGCCGCGCGCACTTCCGTCAGCTCACGGGCGAGCAACGCTTCGAATCCGGCTTGGCAGGTCAGCAACATCCGGGCGAACCTGCCCGCCCCCTGCCTTGTCGCGAGCGCAAAAAAGCCCGGGCGCATCGCCCGGGCTCGATCTGCGAATTGTTTTAACTGCGCGCCAATGACCCGCCTGAGCTATCGTCAGCTCTTTTCGACCTTGGCGCCGGACTTTACCCAGCCGTCGATCCCCGGCGCGTAGTGCTTCACATTGGTGTAGCCGAGCGCGACCGCCGCGTCGGCCGCCGCGCGGTAGGCGGTGCACTGCTCGTTGCCACAATAGGCGACCACGAGGGCACTCTTATCTTTTGGCAGGAGCGCGGCGATCTTCGCCTTGTGGGCAATGTAGTCGATCGCGCCCGGAATGCGCCCTTCGGCGAAGGAGTCGCTGCCATTCACATCAAGGACCGTGACGGCTTTCTTGGCGATGGCGGCCTGGAGTTCGGTGTGGGAGATGTCGGCAATCTTGCCGGGCGCGGCATAAACGGCGACCGCAAGGCAGAGGGTGGAGAGGAGGGTAATGAGCTTTTTCATGGCGATGGGACGGTAGAAAAGAGCGGAGTTTTCGCAAGCGACCGGAGCCACCTTACAGACGGTGCAGGTGGAAACCGCCGTCGACGTCGAAGCACGCGCCCGTGGAGAACGGGAAGCGGTCCTCGGCGATGGCGCGCACCGCCCGGCCGATGTCCTCGGGTTTGCCCCAGCGACGGATCGGCGTGATGCCGCGCTCGTCGGTGATGATGAGCTTGTCGTATTTTTCCTTCACGCCACCGGTCATGTCGGTGGCGATCACGCCGGGGCGGATCTCGTAGACATTGATCCCGTCGTTCGCGAGGCGGTCGGCAAAGAGCTTCGTCATCATCGCCAGGCCGGCCTTCACCATGCAGTAGTCGCCGCGGTTGATCGAAGCGGTGTAGACCGAGATCGAGGTGATATTGACGATGCGACCGCGGAAGCCCTCGGCGTCGGGCGCCTGCTTGATCATCTGCTTCGCAACGAGCTGCGAGAGGAAGAAGGGGCCCTTGAGGTTGATGGCGAAAAGGCGGTCGAAGCTCTCTTCACCCGCATCAAGCAGGTCAGCGCGGACTTTGGGCGCCACGCCGGCATTGTTCACGAGCAAGTCGATCCGGCCAAACTTCGCGATCGTCTCGGCCACCATGCGCTCGCGATCCGCCGCCACGGCGACGTCGCCCTGCACGATGAATCCATCGCCGCCCGCGGCTTTCACCAACGCGAGCGCCTCGGCGGCCGCTTCGGCATTGCCGGCGTAGTTGATCGCGACGCGGGCGCCCGTGCGGGCAAGTTCAATGGCGATGCCACGGCCAATGCCGCGCGATGCGCCGGTGACGAGAGCAGTTTTCGAAGACATGAGGAGCGAAGCGAAAGCGAGACACCCGTGTGCGGCAACGCCGTTTCTAACCTCGCTCAAGCACGCGCCCGGCGGGGCGCCGCCGGTTATCTTTCCTCTGCGACCGAACCAGTCGCCCATCTGGCGGTCCGTGCCGCGCAACCTATCCATGCTCATGAACAAATTCCTCCTCGTCCTCCCCTTGCTCGGCCTCGCCTTCACCGGCTGTGAAAAGAAAGCCACGCCCCTCATCGGCGAGCCCTCCCTCGCCCAGAAAGCCGAAACCGCCGTCAAAGATGCCGCGGAGAAAACCAAGGACGTCGCGATCGACGCCAAAGACGCCGTCGCTGACAAACTTGCCGAATGGAAGCTCACGCCTTCCGACCTCAAAGCCGACTTGGAGAAAGGCGGGCGCGTGGTCCGCTCCCGGGCCGCCACCGTCGGGGCCAAGACCGGCGCGATGTTCGACAACGCCAAGGTCGTCACGGTCATCAACGCCAAGCTCGTCGGTGACTCCAAGTTGTCCGCCATCAAGATCAACGTCGATGCCGCCGACGGCATCGTGACGCTCAAGGGCACCGTAAAATCCGCCGATCTCATCGGCCGCGCCGTCGTCCTCGCCCTCGAGACCGACGATGTTGTGCAGGTGATTTCGCTACTGACGGTCGAAATGTGATCGCCGCCGCGCGATGAGGGCGGAGGTAGCTCCGCCCTGCTTCGCCATCCTGCGCCTTACTTCTTCGGCGTCACTCCGTGGCCCGCCGTGATATGGGCGATCGAGATCTGCCCGCCGGTGATTGCGTAGCCGCCCTCGAAGGGATTTTCCGCGAGGAAAAACGGCGTATCGAGGTCCGCGAAGCGGAATCCGCCCTGCCCGGCCGCGAAACACGCCGACATCGTCATCGCGAGAATCGATTCGACGTTGCCGCCGATCATGAGCTCAAAATTCGCGGCCTTCGCCACCGCCGCGATATCGAGCGCCGCCGCGAGTCCGGCCTTCATGATCTTGATATTGATGGCGCCGCCCGCGCGCTCCGCCACGACGCGCCGTGCATCGTCGGCGCTCGTCACACTCTCGTCGGCGCACACGAGCCAGCCGCTTTCTTCGGCCAGCGATCGCGCCCCGGCGAGATCGTCTTTCGCGAGCCATTGCTCGAGGAGCGCCGGCGTGATGCCCCGTGCCTTCAGCCCGCGCACGAGTTCGCTGGCCGCCGCGCGCGAGACGCCCGCGTTACCATCGAGGATCAAGGGCGAGTCGGGCGCCACGTCGTGGATCGCGTAGATCCGCTCGAGATCGTGTGCCGGACCCAGTTTGCCGCCGACCTTCACCTTGATCATGCGGATGCCGCGCTGCCGGATCGCCCGTGCGTTCTCCGCCGCCTGGGCCGGCGTGCCCGTCGTGACCGTCATGTCGGTCTCGAGGCCCGTGCCGGCGCCGCCGAAAAATTTCCCCATGGGCTGTCTGGCCTGCTTCGTGAGCGCATCGAGGAGTGCGATTTCGAAGGCGCATTGCGCCGACCCGCACCACGCCCCGCCCCGGCCGCGAAACTCATGCGCCAGCCAGCGCCAGTCCTTCACCACGTAGCCCTCGAGCCAGTGTCGCGCACCCTCGAGCACACGCAACGTCTGCGCCTGCGTCTCACCGTTGTAGGCCGGCAACGGCGCGCCCTCGCCATAGCCCACGGTGCCGTCGGCGAGTTCGAGCGTCACCAGCACATTGTTGGCCGCCGCCTGCGCCCCGCCCGAAATGCCAAAGGGCTCAAACAGGGGAATGTCGAGCGGTGCGATGTGGACAGAGCGGATGGAGGTCGTGGCGAAGGCCATGGTGAGAACGAGCAGGAAACTAGTTTGCCGGCCGGTAGTGCAAGAGCGCACGCGGGGCCACGCCGTGCACGGACTTGAAGGCCCGCGAAAAATGATAAGGGTCGGCAAACCCCACGCGCTGCGCCGCCTCCTTCACGAGGCCGCCGTTTTCCACAAGGTGCTCGGCCGCGATGTTCATCTTCCGCCGCAGCAAGTATTGGTAGGGGCTCGTGCCCTGGTAACGTCGGAACCACCGGCACACGCTCGAGGCTTCGACCGCCGCCGCCCGGGCGATCTCTTCCAGCGTCATCAGGCGCTCCGCCTGCGCGTCGATCAGGGCTTTGCAGCGGAGAAACGCCTCGCGCGCCGGTTCGCTCGCGTGCGGTGCGAGGGTCGCATTGTCCTCGATCTTCAGGAGCAGCAGGTCGAAGAGCGCCGCGCAGATGCGCGGGGCGAGCGCGCCGGAGCGCTGGCCTTCGCGCACGAGGTCCTCGAGCACACTCGTCACCTCGGCGTGCGCCGCGAGCTGACGCGCCCGTCCGAGGGGCACCCCACAGCGCCGCAGCCGCAACGGCACGCCCGCGCCGCTAAACGAAAGAAAATATTTAACCATCGGATCCTTCGGATCGGTGTGAATCTCGCAGTCCGTCGTCGGCGCATAGGCAAACAACATGCCCGGCCCCAACTCATGCTGCCGGCGATCGAGCCGCACCGTGCCGCGCCCGGACACCACATACTCCAGGACGTGAAACGGAAACGCCCGCCGCAACACCACATAGTCCGGGTTGCAGCGCTCCCGACCGCCCATCACGAGCGTCAATTGCTCCTTCGGATTGGGGGCAAGATTCAGGAAGAAATACCGCGCTCCGCTCACCTGTTGGGAGAGCAGGGCGGAAGTATCGTGTCGGCCGATTTTGTCCATGTCGCCGCCCACCGTGGGCCGCGTCCTTCGTCTTTTCGAGCCGAATTGCGCGGCCGGACGCGGGCGATTTTGTCTAGGCCCAATTTGACATTGCGCAGCGTCCCGCGAGGGCGCAATCCACGGGCTTTCCGCCCCTCCTCCCCGCCATGGCCAAATCCAAAACCATCCTCCTCGTCGCCAACGGCGACCTCCGCCAATCCGCCAACGAAGTCTGCTGGCCCGCCCAACACGCGATGGAGCAAACCCTCGCCGCCGCCGTGGCGAAGCTCGGCTACAAACTCGTCCGCGCCCATCCCTACAAGGCCGCGCAAAAGCACGGTTTTATCAGTTCGCAGAAGGAGGGCATGGCGGTCTTCGCCGGTATCGATCCCAAGACTCCGCTCATCGTCGCCGAGGCGGTCTGGCAATATTCCCACCACCTCCTCGCCGGCCTCATCTCCCATCAGGCGCCGATCCTCACTGTGGCCAATTGGTCCGGCACCTGGCCCGGCCTCGTCGGCATGTTGAACCTCAACGGCTCGCTCACCAAGGCCGGCGTCAAATACTCCACGCTCTGGAGCGAAGATTTCACCGACGAGTATTTCCTCACCGGCCTGAAGTCCTGGCTCTCCACCGGCGTCGCCAAGCACAAAACCGCCCACGTCAAGCCGCTCGCCAAGGCCACCGTTCCGCCCCGGGCCCGCGCCCTCGCCCGGAAAATCGCCGCCGATCTGCGCCGCCGGAAATCCATCATGGGCATCTTCGACGAAGGCTGCATGGGCATGTATAACGCCATCATCCCCGACGAACTTCTCTTCTCGACCGGCGTCTACAAGGAGCGTCTCTCGCAATCCGCCCTCTACTACGGCGCCACGCAGGTCAGCGACGACGAGGCCCAGGCGGTCTACCAGTGGTTGTGCAAGAAGGGCATGAAGTTCCACCTCGGCACCGACGAAGCCACCGAGCTCACCGAGGCGCAGGTCCTCTGGCAGTGCAAAACCTACGTCGCCGCCCTCCGCATTGCCGATGAGTTCGGCTGCGAGTCCATCGGCATCCAATACCAGCAGGGACTCAAGGACCTCCTGCCCGCCAGCGACCTCGTCGAGGGTATCCTCAACAACAGCGATCGCCCGCCCGTCAAAAACGCCGCCGGTCAGGTCATCCGCCCCGGCCAGCCGCTCACCCATTTCAACGAGGTCGACGAATGCGCCGGCCTTGACGGCCTCCTCACCAACCGCGTCCACACCGCCCTCGGTCAGCCCGTCGAAAACACGCTCCACGATCTGCGTTGGGGCGCCCCCGATGCCAGCGGCACGACCTCCGACTACGTCTGGGTCTTCCTCATCTCCGGCAGCGCGCCGCCCGCCCACCACATCGATGGCTACGCCGGCACCGACTCGCTCCGCCAGCCTCCGATGTATTTCCGCCTCGGCGGCGGCACGGTCCGCGGCGTCGCGAAGCCCGGCGAAATCGTCTGGAGCCGCATCTTCGTGGCCGACGGCAAACTCAAGATGGACCTCGGCCGCGCCAAGGTCATCTCCCTGCCCCAAGCCGAGACCGAACGCCGCTGGAAAGAGACGACCGTGCAATGGCCAATCATGCACGCGGTCACCTACGGCGTCTCGCGCGACCAGATGATGGCCCGCCACAAGGCCAACCACATCCAAGTCGCCTACGCGCACAGCGCCAAGGAAGCCGACCTCGCCCTCTACGCCAAAGCCGCCCTCGCCGCCGAACTCGGCCTCGAAGTCTGCGTCTGCGGCACGAAGGCCGACGGTAAGGCGTTGTAAGGATTCGAACCTTCGCAGATTCGAGCTTGGAACCGGCTGGCGGAGTGCGCGACGCTCCGCCATGCCCCTCGCCGCCCGCCTTTCGTTGCTCGCGCTGAGCACGTTCGCCCTCGCCGCCTTTACCCACGCCGCCGAGCCCGCCCGTCTCCCGCGCGAAAATCTCCTGCTCCGGCACGACGCCGCGGGCGCCACCGTCCCCGCGCGCTCCACCGCCGATTGGCAGGCGCGCCGCGCCGAAATCGTCCGCGGCATGGAGACCGTCATGGGCGCCTTCCCCGGCGCCACCTCGCCCAAACGTGTCCCGCTCGATGTGCGCATTGAGGAGGAGATCGATCGCGGCACCTACGTCATCCGCCGCCTCACCTACCAATCCGAACCCGGTAGCCGCACGCCCGCCTTCCTCTGCCTGCCCAAGGCCGCGCTCACTGCCACCGCTCGCACCTTCCCTGCGGTCCTCTGCCTCCACCCCACCGATCAGACCGCCGGCGCCGGCGTCGTGGTCGGACTCGGCGGCAAGCCCAACCGCCAATACGCCAGCGAACTCGCCGCCCGCGGCTACGTGACCCTCGCGCCTGCCTATCCCCACCTCGCGGACTACGCGCCCGACCTGAAAGGCCTCGGCTACGCCAGCGGCACGATGAAAGCCATCTGGGACAATACCCGCGCCCTCGACCTCCTCGCCGCGTTGCCATTTGTGAAAACCTCCGCCGGCTTCGGCGCCATCGGCCACTCCCTCGGCGGGCACAATTCCCTCTACACGGCCGTCTTCGAGCCGCGCCTCTCCGTCATTATTTCAAGCTGCGGCTTCGACTCCTACCTCGACTACTACGCCGGCAATCCGTCCGTCTGGAAATACGGCAAGGGCTGGTGCCAGGATCGCTACATGCCGCGCCTCGCCGACTACGCCGGCCGCCTCGTCGAGATTCCCTACGATTTCCACGAAATCCTCGGCGCCCTCGCCCCGCGCCCGGTCTTCGTCAACGCCCCGCTCCGCGACGCCAATTTTTCCTGGCAGTCCGTCGACCGCTGCCTCGCCGCCGCCCGCGAAGTCTACACCCTGCACCACGCCGCCGCCCGCCTGACCGTCGCCCACCCCGACAGCGAGCACGACTTCCCCGACGCCCAGCGTGAAACCGCTTACGCGCTGCTCGACGCGGTGCTGAAGTAACACCTAGGCCCTGCGGGCTTCCTACCAGAACATGCCGAAGCTCGGTGCTTCGTTAATGGGGAGATAGGGCCAATCTGATTTGTTCGGCAGTTCCTTTCTCGCCGCCTGCATTTCGCTGGCGGTGAGAAACATGCCGCTCAGATCATTGCCGCCATTAATGGCGTAGAACTTCACGTCGCGCGCGCCCAACTGCGTGTTGACAATCGTGAACAACGCATGGGCAGCCCGCCCCCAGCTTTCGCCCATATCGTCGGGCAAGCCACCGCCGTAGATCGGATAGTCGACCCCACGGTGGCGAACTCGGTAGGAGGGCTCACTGTCGTCCAAAAATTCCTCGATTTCATCAGGCGTCACCCCGAGTTGCCGCAACGAGGCTTCGAGCGTGGTATACGCGCGCCGAATTCCACCCTCGGCAAGGTCTTCGGCATCCAGATGAATCAAGTTTTCATAGTTCATACCCGAAGAAGTAACGACAGAGCACCGGAGGCAAGACGAGGGGTTTGATCAACGGACCTACGACATCCCACCCAGCGCGGATTTCCTTTCACTTCACCGGCACCCGATACAACCACGCGTCTGCGGTCCAATCGCGGTTGGGATCAGGCGGGGAGCGCTCAAATAAGCGGCTCAGGTTGACCACGATCTCGCCGGTCTCTCGGTCTTCGCGTGCGGAGAAATTCGACAGTGCCAGCAAGGGGCTATCGCCCGCCTTCCGCTCGTCGATCACGCGCACCGTCTCGCGGCGCAGCCGGCCGCTCTTCCCGTCCACTTCGCCGATCACCAGCGGCGTGCGCGGCTGGTTGCCCGTGGGATTCACCGGCACGATGTTGCCGATCCAGAAGAGCCGGCCGGAGGAGTGTGGCACGAGTTGCGAGCAGGCGCTGGGAGAGAAGAAGTCGCCGCCATCCGCGTAGGTCCACGGATCGGGCGGCGTCCACGTGCGGCCGCCATCGCCCGACCACGCGGCCCAGCGCCGGCCCGGGAGCTCGGGTTTCCCGCCGTTTGACCCGCGCAGCACCATCAACAGGCGCCCGTCGGCCAACGGCGCCACGGTCGGCTCGTCCAGGCCGCGGGTCGATCGCGCCGGATCGCCCTTCACCACGTCGGACAACTCCCAATCGATCCGCAGGTCGGCCGGGCCGCTCCCGGCCCGCACCTGCCGCTCATCTCGCCAGCGTCCGCGCAGCACCGCCGCATCCGTGTAGGTGTAACCACCGCCCGGATTGAAATACGTGCCGTCCGGGCCGCGCGGCGAAATGATCACCGGCAGGAGCAACGTGCCGTCGGCGAGCACGAGCGGCACCGAGGCGACGTCGCCGACCATCACGCAGTTCTTCCCGATCCACACGCCGGGCAACGGGTGCGTTGGCGAAAATTCCGCCCCGCGCTGGATGATCTGCTCGTTGACCAGCCACGTGTGGCCGGCATCCGCCGAGACCTGATAGGTCACATACCACTGGCGCATGCCTTCGAGCGGATCGTCGGTCGGCAGCAATCCCTCGATTTGAAACCGCACGAGCCGGCCCGTGCGTGGATCGGCGACGGCACCGCGCAAGGCCCGGCGAAATTTTCCCCCGGCCCGCACCTCGAGCGTGGGCACGGCCACGGGCGCACTCCACGTCCGCCCGTGGTCTGGCGAGGTGCGCAGGAAGGCCACGTCAACGGTGTCGGAGCGGGACATGAACTGGTGCAGCGAAATCAACTCTCCGCCCGCCGGCCGCGCCGAGTAGCTCGCCGCCAGCACCGCCACACCCGCTCGCGGCGAGGCGAGAAGCAACTCACGACGGATCTCCTGCGGCCGCGGCGCGAACGGTGCATCCGCCGCCGGGGCTGCGCCCGCCATCGCCAGCCCGAGCGCACATGCGAGCGCGATAGGAACACGTGCCATGGTCGGCCCTCAGCCCTGCCAATCCTCGACCTGCAGTCCCGGCACCCGCGAAAACTCCTGCGTGTTGTTCGTGACGAACACCGCGTGCAACGCCAGCGCGTGCCCCGCGAGCAGGACATCATACGCCCCGATGGGTTGGGCGTTGGGTTTCAAGTTGGCGAGAAAGGCGCGCACAAATCCGGCACGGTGCGCCGCCGCCTCATCGAACGCCTCCACGCGGGGAAACACCTTCCTCAGGCTCACGATCCGGTCGCGAAAGGTCGCCACTTCCGGTCGTTTCGCCGCGCCGTATTCCAGCTCCATCACCACGATGGCCGACAGGCGGCAGTCGACCAATGATCGTTCCAATCGCAGCCGGAGCGGCTCATCCACGGTCCGCCCGCGCAGATACCGGGAGAACACATTCGTGTCCGGCAGGAAGATCATTTCGTGTGATCAGGAAAATCCGGGGCCGCCCCCCAGAGCGCCTGCAGCGCTTTCAACCGCCGCGCCTCCGCCTTAGGATCGACGACCATGAAGCCCGTGGCCGTCGGCGTGACCTCATACGACTTCGCCTTCACCTTCAGTCCGCGGGGCAGACGCAGCGCCTTGGAATTACCTGCTTGGAAGACTTTCGCCGTGATGGTGGCCATGTGAGCACGTTGTAGCTACGCGACCGGCTGTCAACGGTCGCGCCGGTTGCGCCCTCACATCCGCCACGAGGCCGATACGTTGAAGTTGATCGGCTGCTTCAGGCCGAAGCCGACAGGCACGGTCTCGCGCGCGGGGGAATTGTAGTTGCCGTCACGGGGACGCTGCGCGGTGGTCGCCGTGCCGTTGGTGGAGGTCGTCCAGTAGATCGAGCGGTCGTTGAGCAGGTTGTTGATCACGAGATTGAGCTGCACGGCGCGGCCGTTGAAACGCCAGAGGTAGCCAAAGGTGCTCGTGACGGTGGCGTCGCCCTTCGGCGACATCAGCGGCGTCAGGATGCTGCGGGACGGATCGTCGATGGCGCGAGTCGGATTGGCCGGATCGACGATGGTGTCGGCGCCGCGGTTGCCGAGGACTTCGCGGCCGCGGTATTGCACGCCGAGGCCGAGGCGGAGGCCCTTGGCCTTGCCCTCCTGCACGGTGTAGTCGCCGAAGAGTTTGTAGAGCGGCTGGTTCGTGCCGGTCGTGCGGGCGATGTTCAGATTGTTGTAGGCCGTGAAGATCGTGTTGTAGGCCGCGACGGCGGTGTTGGTGTCGGGCGAGAGCTGGTTGGCCGGGATCGTGGGATCGACGGTGGCGACGTTGTTGGCGTCCACCTTTCCGCCCACGTCCTGCACGATGAGCTTAAAGTTTTCGCGGTTCTTCTCCACGTAGGCGCGCGTGAGCTGGTAGGCGTTGGCGCCGTAAACCTTGGGGAGGGAAACGCTGCCGGTGAGGCGGAGGCCCTTGATCACATTGACGGTGATTTCCGCTTCGTAGCCGCTGGCGATGCGGTCCTGCAGATCGCTACCGCTGATGAAGCGCGGCACGCCACGCTTGTTGAGATCGGCGGTGCTGCCGATGGGTGTCGCTTCCAGAAGGGTGTTGAACGGAAAGCCCGAGACGGTGAACGGATTATTGATCTCCTCGCTCGTGTAGTAGGTGAGGTTCACGTCGAGCTTGCGCTGGAAGAACTCGAAGCGGGTGCTGTAGTTCCAGCCCGTGGAAATGGTCGGCTGGATGATGCCGCCGCCCTGCAGGAGTGCGTAGGCCTTCTGGGGGTTGAAGCTCTCGGCGTAGTTGACCGAGGGGCTGAGCCAATCGAGCAGGTGCACAACGGTGCCGACGGATTTTGTGTTTACGTAGCCGCTGAGCACGGGGGCGTTGAAGTCGTCCTGGAAACGATACTGCGTGTAGCGCGGATCGCGCACGCCACCGGTGAGCCGCGGGCGTGTGATCGCCGGCGCGGCCGGCAGGGCGCGGCCTTGGGCGTCGACCGGCACGTAAGTGAGCGAATCCCAATCATCCGGCGCCTGCGGCTTGAAGAGCGGCTTCAGGGGATCGCGGTCGGTGGGGTAGTCGCCGTTGACCGCCATTTGTTGCGAGCCGGATTGGTAACGATCACGGCGGACCGCGCCGAGGAAGATGATGCGATCTTTCCAGAACTTCGCATTGAGCGCGGCGAGGCCGTAGCGGTAATTGGTGTCGTTGACGGACTCCGCGTCGAAGCGCGTGTGATCAATAACCCAGCGCGGCGTGACCGTCGTCGTGGTGCGCGTGTTGGGGTCGTAGTAGGGGATGGGCTTGCCAGCGAGGTCAACGAACGGGCGGCTCTTTTCATTCCAATAGCGGCGGATCTTCACATCGGCCGCGGTGCCGTTGATCCACGCGAGGGTGTCGGTGCCCTGCGCGAGGCTGAGCCACTGGTAGGAGAGCGTGTAGTGGTTCTTGTTTTCGCCGACCATGGTGTTGATCGCGAAATTGCCGAAGCGGGTGTCCTTCTTCCACGCCACGGCAGCGCGGACATTGTGGTAGTCGTAATGCCGGAAGCCGCGGAAGAAATTGCCGTCGCCGTAGGCCTGCAGGTAGTGGGCGTTGGGCTCGCCATTCGGCAGCACGCGGTTGAGGTCGAGGTAGGTGGCGTTGGCGCCGCGGTTCTGTTCGCCGTTGGTATAATTGGAGTTCTTGTTCACGTCGCCGGCGAGCTCGACGTAGAAGTCGCCGAGCTTCTGCTCCACGGTTAGCTGCACATCGCGAAACGTGCTTTCGAGGAGCGGTCCGTCCTGGTTGATCGAGAATCGCTCCGAGGGGCGGCGGAAACCGGAGCGCGACTCGAGGATATCGAAGCGCTCGTCCGGGACGTTCATCGCGTAGACGAGGTTGGTGTTGGTCAGACCGAACGCGGCATTGCTGCCGGACACGAATCCCGCGATCGGGGTGGTCGCCGTCGTGCCGCCACCAAGGGTGATTGGTTCATTGGTATAGCTGCTGATGGCGTTGAAGCCGTTATAGGGATCGTAGACATTATAGTTCGCGCCGCGGCGCGCGACGCCCTGCGCCTGGAGCGCGGTGATCTGGGCGGCGGAAGCGCCGTTGAGGGCGGCGGGCGTCGCAAACGTCGTGATGCCGTTCCAGCCGGAGAGCTGGTCCTGGAGATTGTTGATCGGTTGGTTGATCTCGCGGTTGATCGCCTCGCCTTCGAGGCGGACCACGGTGTTCTTGAAGGGCCGCACCGTCGTCGTGGCGAAGACGCCTTTGCGCTTCTCGAATTCCTTTTCGCGCCAGCCGAGGCCGTGCTGGGCGACGCCGGCGACGCGGAGCGCGACCTTGTCGTTGACGGGTTGGTTCACGTCGATCGTCGCGCGCATGAGGCTGAACGACCCCGCCGTGAGTTTCACGTCCTGGAACGCGCGGTCCGTGCGTGCGCGTTTCGTGCTCGAGGAACTCACGCCGCCGAGACTGCCGTTGCCGAAGACGATGGAGTTGGCGCCGCGGCCGAAATCGTAACGCTCAAGCGCGTAGCTGTCGTTGTCACCGTTCACCGGGAAAAAATTCCGCAGCTGCTGGCCGGCGCTGACACCACGGGTGTTGTAGCGCACTGTGAAGGTCGTGAAGTTGAAGGTGCCGATGTCCGACTGAAACGTGGAGCCGGTCGCCCAGTTGGCGGCGGACTGGAGATCGGTGAGATTGAGCGCGTCGATAAACTCGCGGTTGATCACCGAAAAGGCTGCGGGCGTATCACGAAGGTCGCTCGCGAGCCGGCCGCCGGCAAGAGAACTGGCGGCGGCGAAGCCAGTGTCGCGGTCGCTGCTGACGGCGAAGGGCGTGAGTTTCACGGCATCGTCCTCGGCGGCGGGTGGGGCAGATGGCACCGTCTGGGCAGCGAGGGCGCCAGCGAGCAGGGGCAATAGCAACGCAACGGCGCGGGCGCGCCCGGATTCACGGGTGGGGTTCGTCATGGTGGGAAAGAGTGGCCAGTGCCGGCGGGGTGCACGGAGAACAAGCCGAGGGGAGTGGAAGCACGTTCAATAGGGTCTGCGCTGAGTCAAACCGCGACCTCGAAGGGGCACCGCGGCGAGACTTGGTGTGGCGGGCCAGCTCAGCCGCCGTTGTGCTTGGCGAGGAAGTCCAACAACACGGGCCGCAAGTCGCGCGGCAGCGGTTTCTTGTTCCAGACCTTGAGGTCGAAGGTGTGCCCCACGCCGTCGAGAAGGATCAATTCGTGCGCGGCCCCGCGTTCGCGCGCGACGCGGTCGAGTTCCTCGGCCTGGCCGTAGTCCACGGTCGTATCGGCCCGGCCGTGCAGGGTGAGCATCGGCACGCTGGTCTTCGCAACGTAGGTCACGGGCGATGCCGCGCGCCACACCGGGTCCGCCTCGGAGGTCGCACCGAAGAGCGCCAGGGTGTTGGCTGACGCCGCGCGGCGTCCGGTGGGCCGGCCGCTCTTGTCAGTCTCCTGTCGCGTGAGGATATCGGTGATGCCGTAGAAATTCGCCACACAGGTGACTTCGCTCGTGAACTTCGGATAGGGCGTGGCCACACTGGTCGGCTCTAGCTCGGCCACACCAGCCGTCAGCGCCACCATCAGGGCGAGATGACCACCGGCGGATCCGCCGGCGACGGCGATGCGCCGGGGATCGAGGTGATACTCGGCGGCATGCGCGCGGAGGAAGCGCACAGCGTTTTTGCAGTCCTGCAGATTGGTCGGCCACGAGCCGGGCCCGAGGCGATAGTCGATACTCACCACCACGTAGCCGGCGGACGCCAGGGTGCCGCCGACGTTTTTCGCGCGTGCCTCGTTTTTGGTGCCACCGCTCCAGCCGCCGCCATGAATCCACACCACCGCAGGCGAGAGTTTTCCTGCGGGCGGCGGCGAAGGGAGGTAGACGTCGAGTTTCTCTTTTCGGTCGGGTGCGAGATACGTCACGTCGGTGAGCACCCGGGCCTCGGGCGCCGGTTCGGCCGCGCCGAGCGTCGCGGTCACGAGCACGGCGCCGCACAGGAAGATGATGGGACGGAAAACGCAGGAGAACAGGTGAGGCATGGAGCGGGAGAAGTGAGGCAGAGAATCGAACCGAACGCGGCGACTACGGATTGGCCCCCGAAGTAGCGCCGTCGAAATGATCGATGATTCCATACGCGCGCTCATTGATCCGCTTCATCGCGGCGAGGAGCGGCGGAAAGGGCGCGTAGCGGTTGTTCACGATGCCCTTGTTGGAGTCGGTGTTGGAGGGATCCGCCTTCGCGTCGGAGGGGTCGTTGTCCGCGTATTTGAACCAGTGCCAGCCGACGCACGCGCGCGACTGCAGCAGACCCAGCGTGAAGTTTTCGTAGAACCGTCCGCGGTCGGCCTGGGTCTTCACCGTCCAGCCTGCCCCGGTGGTGTTCGCCATCCCGGAATCCATGCCCTTCGCATACCACTCGGTGATGATAAAGGGTTTCCCGCTCTCCGCCGCCCACATCGCCATGCGCTCGGGCACGGGAGTCCAGGCGTTGTAGTAGTTAACCGCGACGACATCGAGATGAACGCCGGCGGCCTTGAAAACTTCCGGGAAACGCAGCGCCGCGCCGTGCAGCCGCGAGCCGAGCACGAGGTGCTGCGGGTCCACGCGGCGGATCGCCCGCGTCACGATCTCGAAATAGCGCCCGACCACCACACCGAGGAAGTCCTGCTTGTCCTGCTCGGTGATATCGCCCGCCGTCGCCGCGGCGCCATGACGCGCGCGCAGCCATTGCAGTGCCGCCTGGTGACCGGGATCGGCAACAGGGAAAGTCAGGTAGTTGGCCAGCGCCTCCCGCTTAAACGGCAGTTCGTTGTCCGTGAAATGCCCGAGCAAGCGTGGGTCATCCTTGGTGGCGGCAAGTTGCTGCGCGTGTTCGTGGCAGAACGCCTCAAACTCCGGATCGAACACAAAAATGCAGTCCTTCGGATAGCCGGTGTGGCCCGGCTGCTGAAATGTGCCGCCGCGCTTCTTTCCGTAGGCGCTCATGAAATTCCAGATCAGAGTGTAGGCCGGCGGCTGCGGCGCGGCACGGAGCTTGGTGGTGTCCGACCAAGCGCCGGTGCCATTGAACCCGTGGTCCTGCAGGAGCGACATGGTCTGCGCCGCCCAAGCTTCGTCACTGCCATACTTAACTTTAAAAATCGCCTGCGCCCCGGGCGTGCGCAGCGGCGCGACCGACACCACGCCTTTGTGCACGAAGCACCCGCCATCCGGATCAATCAACCACCAGCGGCCGCCGATCTGCTCGACGTGAAAGAAACCCGTCGCCTTTCCGCGGCGGTCTGTCCGGCCGCCATACCGATCGAGCGCCGCATCGGTTTTGGCCGCGACCGCCGCCGGCAGATCGTCGAGCGTGCGCGTCTCCTGCGTTTTCCACGGACCAGCCGGTTTGGCCGCGACCTCCACGAGGGTGGTGGCCGGCAGGAGCGCGGGCGACACCAATAGCAGAGCAAATCGAAGGAGAGGGATTTTCATGGGGGAGAAGGGCCGACCGGCGAAGTCCGCTCGTCCGTGAGTCGCACGTCTCCCGGCATGACGCACCGCCCCCGGCGACGTTACGAACTGTAACAATGACACATATTCCGGTTTGCGCCCGCCGCCCCACGCCCCGAACGTCCCCGCCTTCGCTTTCCGTTATGCCTCCCCTGCTCCCTTCCCTCCGCGTGCTCGCACGCGCTCTCGCCGCTTCGGCAGCGCTCGCCTCGCTCGTCGCCACCGCCCGGGCCCAGTCGCTCCTCGCGCCCGAACGCGTCACGCTCGACTCGCTCGCCGGCTTCGCCGCGACGCAATCCAACTGGCAGCTCGCTGGTGGCCTCGCCGGCGATCCGCGCCGCGACAAGGCTCTCGTCGCCACGCCCGGCTTCGGCGTCCTCGTCTGCAACCCCGGCACCACGCCCGACACCCGCGGCCATCTCGTCACCGCCTGGGAACACGGTGACCTCGAGCTCGACCTCGAATTTCTCCTCGCGCCTGGCTCCAACTCCGGCGTCTACCTACAAGGCCGCTACGAGATCCAACTCTTCGACAGCTGGGGCGTAAAGACGCCCACCCCCGCCGACTGCGGCGGTCTCTATGCCCGCTGGGACAGTGCGCGCGGCGCCGGCAAGGAGAGTTTCGACGGCATCGCCCCCCGCGCCAACGCCTCCCGCGCGCCCGGCCTCTGGCAAAAACTCCACATCGAGTTTCAAGCCCCCCGCTTCGACGCCGCGGGCAAGAAAACCAAGAACGCCCGCTTCGCCAAGGTCGTGCTCAACGGCTTCACGATTCACGAAAACATTGAGGCCACCGGTCCTACCCGCTCCTCCCTCGCCGATGACGAAAAACCGCTCGGTCCGCTCATGATTCAGGGCGACCACGGTTCCGTCGCTCTGCGTCGTATCGCCTACAAGCGCTTCGAACCCGACGCCCGCCTCGCCATCGAGAAGCTCGGTTACGAGCTCCACGCGGGCGCGTTCGGCAAGATCGGCGACTACGACAAAAAGAAACCCACTTCCACCGGCACACCCGCGCGTTTCTCGCACGCCGCCGTCGAGAAGAACGGCAAGTTCGCCCTCGTCCTCACCGGCTCGCTCGTCGCCCCTCGCGCCGGCGAATACGCCTTCACTCCGGAGACGACCGGCCAGGTTCGCCTCTTGGTTGATGACCGCCCCGTGATCACCTCCCTCGAACGCGGCGGCCAGGCCGGCAAGATTTCCCTCACCGCCGGCGAGCACGCCCTCCGCTTGGACTATGTCCACAACGGTAACAACCGCCCCTCCCTCGAAATCATCGCCGAGGGTCCCGGCCTAGCTCTGCAGGCACTAGGCACCTCGGCCAACTCGACCTCCAGCGGCCCGCGCGGCGCTTCCGCTAACGCGAAGACGATTCTCCTCGAGCCCACCGACGGCCGCGTGCGCATGCAGCGCGGATTCGTGCCGTTCGACCCCAAAAAGCGCCTCTACGCCACTAGCGTCGGCACACCCGCCGGCCAGCACTTCGCCTACGATCTCGAGACCGGCTCCGTCCTCCGCGTCTGGCGTGGCGCGTGGCTCGACACCGTCGAAATGTGGGAGAGCCGCGGCGAACCCCAGCTCGCCAAACCCACTGGCCCGTCCCTCACGCTCAACTCCAAACCGACCGTGGCGTTCATCGACAACCCCAAGACCGCCGGCTGGCCCGAAGCCGCCGATGCCATGCAGTCCTCGCAGGGCTACATCCTCGAAGCCGACGGTCTCCCCGTCTTCCTTTCCAAGCTCTCCGACCTCTCCATCCGCGACCGCCTCGCCCCGTCAGTCGAGGGCCGCGGACTCGAGCGTCGCCTCGAGTTCAAGGGTTCACTGCCGTCGTGGGAGACGCAGGTCCTCCTCGCCGAGGCCGGCTCCATCACGCCGCAACCCGGCGGCAAGGGCTGGATCATCGGTGACCGCGAATACTACATCGACTGGCCCGCCGGCGCCGCGCAACAGCCCACGATCCGCACCGTCGGCGACAAACAGCTCCTCGTCGTCCGCCTCGCGCGCTCCACCCTCGAAGCCCCCCTCTCCTACTCGCTCGTCTGGTAACGCCGTCATGAAACGCATTTCCCTCTCCCCGCTCTCCGCGCGCGCTGCGTCGGCCACGTTTGCCTCGCTCGCGCTCGCCCTCGGCGCCGGCTCCGTCCGCGCCCAGACCAACAACCCGTCCTCCGCCGAGCGTTTCGCCAAGCCCAGCGACGAACTCGTCACGCGCGAAAACAAATACTGGAAGAAAATCCAGCTCAACGTCCCCGACGAATACGTCCTCGAGACCAGCGGCATTCTCCCGCTCCCCGGCAAACGCCTGCTCGCCACCTCGCGCCGCGGCGAGGTCTACCTCATCGAGGGCGCCTATGAGGCCGAGCCCAAGCCCAAGCTCACCCTCTTCGCCTCCGGCCTCCACGAGCCGCTCGGCATCGTCGCCGCCCCCGCTCCCCGCAAGGGCTACTACATCGCCCAGCGCCAGGAGGTCACGCGCCTCGAAGACACCGACGGCGACGGCCGCGCCGATGTGTTCGAGACCATCGCCAAAATTCCGATCTCTGGCAGCTACCACGAATACGCCTTCGGCCCCGTCCTCGCGCCCAACGGCAATCTCCGCGTCACCCTCAATGTCGCCTTCGGCGGCGCCACCCAGGCCCCCGTGCCGTGGCGCGGCTGGTTCATGGACATCACGCCCGACGGCCAGATGACCCCCATCGCCGCCGGCCTCCGCTCGCCTTGCGGCCTCATCCTCACCCAATCCGGCGACTGGTTCTACTCCGACAATCAGGGCGAGTGGGTCGGCTCCGGCAAAATCACCCACCTCGAGCGCGGCGATTTCACCGGCCATCCCGCGGGACTCGCGTGGAGCAAACTCCCCGGCTCACCCGTCTCGCTCCGGCAGGACGACATCAAGAGCTTCGACGAACCCATGTTCGAAGTCGCCAAGCGCCTCCCGGGCGTGAAGCCCCCCGCGGTCTGGCTCCCGCACACGATCCAAGGCATCTCCAATGCCGGCATGCAGGAAGATCTCAGCGGCGGCAAATTCGGCCCCTTCGCCGGCCAGCTCTTCGTCGCCGACCAAGGCCAGAGCAAGATCGTCCGCGTCTCCCTCGAAAAGGTGAAGGGTGTCTGGCAGGGCGCCAGCTACTCGTTCCGCAGCGGTTTCGATTGCGGCATCATCCGCCTCGCGCAAGGCGAGGATGGTTCCTTCTTTGCCGGCGAGACCGAACGCGGCTGGGGCTCCCTCGGCCCAAAGAAAAACGGCCTCGAGCGCCTCGTCTGGACCGGCGAGATGCCCTTTGAGATCAAAGAAATCAAGGCCCAGCCCGACGGTTTCGTCCTCACGTTCACCGAGCCCGTTGATCGCGCCACCGCCGAGAAGCCCGAAAGCTACGGCGTCTCCAGCTTCACCTACCTTTGGCACAAAGAATACGGCAGCGCCCCGTCCAACCGCGCCGGCTGTCCCGTCCGCAAGGTCGTCGTCGCTGCGGACGGCCTCAGCGTCCGCCTCGCCACCGTCTGTCTTCGCGAGGGCTACATTCACGAGATCAAGGCCGCCGGCCTGAAGTCGGCCAAGACCGGGGAAGCCCTGCTGCACAATATCGGCTACTACACCTTGAATCGCTTTCCCGATGGCGCGCGCATCATCCCCGTCGAGCCCAAGGAAGCCGAGCTCTGCATCGCGCCCATCCCTGCCGTCGCCAATGCCAACACCGCCAAGCATCCGACGCGTCCCGGCCCAGACTGGGGCGGCGATGACGGCGACAAGACCATCATCCTCGGCACGCAGCCCGGCCTGAAATACGACCAGACGCTGCTCACCGTAAAGGCCGGCTCCCGCATCCGTCTCGTGTTCCGCAATAGCGACGACATGCTGCACAACTTCGTCCTCGCCGCTCCCGGCAAGGGTGAATCCGTCGGCGCCGCCGCCCTCGCCCTCGGAGTCGACGGGGCCGCCAAGAACTACGTCCCCGACAGCGCCGACGTGCTCTTCCACACCGCCCTCGTGCTCCCCGAAGGCAGCGACACGATCTACTTCACCGCCCCCGCCGCACCCGGCGACTACGATTACCTCTGCAGCTTCCCCGGCCACTCCGCCCTCATGAAGGGCATCCTGCGCGTCGAGCCGAAGTAAGTCCGCCAAGGGCCGGCGCGCCTGGCGCCGCCCGATCGGCGTTCTCCGCTTCTCCCTTGCCTTATCCTTACTCCTTACTTCACGGTAAGGATATGGAAACCACCGTCACCAGCAAAGGCCAGCTCACCTTGCCGCAGGAGATCCGCCATGCGCTCGGGATCGAGGCCGGCACCGTCCTCGAGGTCGAACTCGGCAGCAAGGGCAGTGTCGTGTTGCGCAAGAAAGCCACTCCGGGGTTCTTCGATCAGTTCGTCGCCCTCCAGGCCGCCAACGCTCCCTACGCCACCGGCGACGAGGCTCGCGCCGCGCTCCGCGTCGCCGAGGATCAGGCAGCTTACGAAGCGGCGCCCGCGGCCAAAAAACGTCGCGCCGCCCGCTGAGCCATGGCCATCGCACTCGACTCCAATATCCTCATCGACGTCCTCGGCCAGTCGTCCGAGCACACGCCCTATGCAGTCGAGGCGCTCAACGCCGCGCTCACTCGCGGCGCCCTAATCATTTGCCCGGTCGTGGCGGCCGAGACGTCGCTCTATTTCTCCACGGCGGAGGATACCGAGGCCACGCTTAAGCGCATGCAGATCCGCCTCTCATCGTTCGGTTGGCGCGACCTCCATCTCGCCGGTCGCATTTTCCTCGAATACCGCAAGCTCTCCGCCAAGCCCCGCCATCGCGTGGTCGCCGATTTTCTCGTCGCCGCCCACGCCTTCTATCACGCCGACGAACTTATTACCCGCGACCGCGGCTTCTACCGGCACTACTTTCCCAAGCTGAAGATCACGCACGTCGGTCCGCCGGAAACCCCCTGATTATGTCCGCTCCGCTTCCGCCCCTCCCGTCCGAACCCCGGACCGGCCTCTACCGCCACTACAAGGGCAACCCGTATCGTGTGCATCACCTCGCGCGCCACTCCGAGACCCAAGAGGTCCTCGTTGTCTACCAAATGCTCTACGGCGATCACGGTTACTGGATCCGCCCCCAGGCTATGTTCATCGAAACCGTCGAGGTAAACGGCCAGCGCGTGCCGCGCTTCGCCTACGTCGGTCCGGCCTAGGTCCGGGTCTCGGGGCACGCGCGCTTCGCCACTTCGCGCCCCGCACCACTTTCCCCTTTGCCGTCGGCGCCGAACCCCGTTCGGCTCCGCTCCGGCCAATCCGGCTCGTCTCCCCCCGGCGTCCCCTTCCGAACCACCCCGCCCCATGCCCCTCCTCCGTCCGCTCCTGCGTCTCTGCTTCTGCCTGTCCTGCTGCTTCGCCGCTCTCGCCTCCGCCCAGACGCCCCCGGCCGCCACCGGCAGCATTGAGGGCCGCGTGCAAAACGCCGCCTCTGGCGACTACCTCAACAACGCTCGCGTCTCTCTCGCGGGCACCGACCTCGTCGCCCTCACCGACGAGAGCGGCACGTTCCGCCTCACCGGCGTGCCCGCCGGCCCCGCCACCGTGCGCGTGCGCTTCGCCGGTTTCACCGAACAGACCGTGCCGGTCACGGTCATCGCCGGCCGGACCACGCCGCAGGATTTCGTGCTCGGCGGCCCCGTCCGCCCCGATGCGCCCGGCGCCACCGTGAAGATGGACGCGTTCACCGTGCAGTCGAAAAAGGAGACCGACGCCGCCGCCATCGCCGTCAACGAGCAGCGCGTCGCCCTCGGCCAGAAGAGCGTCGTCTCCGCCGACCAGTTCGGCACGATCCCCGACTCCAATCCCGGCGAACTCATGAAATGGCTCCCCGGCGTCAGCGTGGAGTATTTCGCCAATAACATCGTCGGCGTCAGCGTGCGCGGCTTCGACGCCACCAACACCGAGATCCGCTTCGACGGCATGCCCACCGCCTCCGCCTCCACGTCCACTCTCGGCACCGGTAATCGCGACCGCAATTTCGAGATGATGGGCTCGTCCTCCGCCGACGTCTCCCGCGTCGAGGTCCGCCTGCTCCGCACGCCCGAGGACAGCGCCAACGCCATCGGCGGCTCCATCAACATGATCCGCCGCTCCGCCTTCGAGACGAGCCGCGCCCGCTTCACCTACAACGCCCTCTTCACCACCGACCACGAATCGTTCGCCCTCGGCTCCCGCGCCGGCATCCGCGACACCCGCGTCCCCGGCTGGCGCCCCAATCTCAAGCTTACTTGGACCGACCCCGTTTCCAAAACCTTCGGATACGCCCTCACGTTTAACCACAACGACGTCCTCGCCCGCGTCCACTGGTCGTTTCCTTCGGTGAACTTCGGCACCGCCGATCAAGCCGCCGCCGCCCGCGCCCGGATCGCCGCCGGCAAACCCCTCACCACCGTCAGCGCCTATAATCCCCAGCCCACCACCGAGGGCCTCCACGACAACCCCAAGCAGGACATCACCGACAGCGCCTCCGCCAAATTCGACTGGAAGCCCACCCGCGAACTCAAGGTCTCCTACTCCGTCAGCGGCGGTCGCTATCAGGAGCGCGCTGGCGACGACATCCGTTTCACTTGGAACACCGGCTCCCAAAGCACCGCCGTCACCGCCGCCGTCCTCGACGCCCCGCTCGGCGCCCCCGGCACCAACGACCAGCACTCCGTCTACGGCAACCTCGGCGCCGGCTCCATCCGCTATGACCTCCGCGAGGCCTGGCGCAACGGCACCAAGGACACGTTCACCAACGCCCTCGACGGCGAGTGGCGTCGCGGCGACTGGCAGCTCAACGCCGCCGGCTCGCTCTCGATGTCCCGTCACCTTTTCCGCGACACCGACGACGGCTTCTTCGGCAGCAACACCCTCACCGGCTCCACCCTGCCGCTCACCGGCCTCGGCACCGGCACCGCCTCGAAACAGCTCATCACCCTCAACCTCCTCGACAACGGCTCCGCGTTCAACGCCCGCACGATCAAGTCCCTCGGCTACACCGCCGCAAGCGGCTCCATTCCCGCCGCCGCCGGCCCCGAGGTCAACTGGCAGGACCCCGCTTCCATGACCATCGGTGGCGCCGTCTCCCGCCCCGGCAAGACCACTGAGTCCGTCGCCGCTCTCCGCCTCCGCGCCAAACGCACGTTCACCGTCGCCGATCACCCTGTCTCTCTTCGCCTCGGCTACGACTACGACGAACTCTTCCGCAACGTGCAGCGCTACGACTCCTACCTCTGGACCTTCGTCGGCGCCGACCACATCGCCGGCACCGCCGATGACCACGCCGGCCAGATCGCCGCCGTCAACGTCCTCCCCGAGCGCGACACCTACTACGACTTCCCCGCTGTCACCCGCACCAGTATGCGCCGGCTCTACGCCCTCTACCAGCAGCACCCGGACTGGTTCCAATACCGCGACGCCGAGTCCTACCGCTTCTCCACCACCGAGCCCTACGAGGTCAGCGAGCGCACCACCGCTCCGTGGTTCGAGGTGAGCGGCGCCCTGTTCCGCCACCGCCTCACTTACTCCGGCGGCATCCGTTATGAGCGCGCCGACGCCGAGGCTCGCGGCAGCCTCGACCGCGGTGCCCGCTACGTCACCAGCCGCGGCCTCGTCGACCAAAGCCTCGCCGGCAACCAGCTTCGCTACATTCGCAAGGGCGCCCGCGGCACCGGCCACAACGACGGCTACTTCCCCAGCCTCCAGCTCAACTACAGCCTCCGCGAAAACCTCCTCCTCCGCGTCGGCTGGGCCAAGACCCAGGCCAAAAACCGCTTCGGCCGCGCCATCATCCCGAGCACCGCCCTCGACTACAACCCTGTCACCACCGGCACCTACGCCGGCATCGCCGTCGGCACCGCCAACCGCCCCAACCCGGCGCTCAAGCCTTGGACCGCCAACAACTACGAGGCCCACGTCGAATACTACACCGCCCAAGGCGGCGTCCTCAGCCTCGGCGGTTTCGTCAAGGACATCAAAAACGTTCAGGTCCAGCAGCTCATCCTCCTCGACACCCCCGAAAAACTCGCCGCCCTCGACCTCGAGCCGTCGTTCCTGAATTTCCAGAGCACCACGTGGATCAATCAGGGCATCGGCCAGGTAAACGGCGAGGAACTCTCCATCCGCCAGCCGCTCGACCGCTGGCTCCCCGGCTTCGCCAAGGGCTTCAACTTCACCGGCAGCTTCAACCACAACCACCTCGCCCGTTTCAACTACACCGCCGGCAACATCAGCGGCGATTTCCAGAACTACTACGAGAACCAGTTCAAGAGTTCCGTCCGCTACAACCGCGGCAAGCTCGGCGCCACCGTCGGCGTCATCCGCAACGGCCGCGTCTACCGCCAGCGCAGCGACATCGCCGCCTCCGCCACCAATCCCCTCGTGCGCGGCGACATCTACTACCCGCCCTACACCACCGTCGACTTCAGCGTCGAATACAGCGTCACCCGCTGGGCGCGCCTCTTCGTCTCCGGCCGCAACGTCACCAACGCCCAGAAAACCCGCTACCGCGTCGTCGACGGCGCCCCTGAATGGAGCCGCTTCGCCATCGCGAACAACCTCGGCTTCACCTACACCGCCGGCGTCACCGGCGGCTTCTGATTCCGTTTACGTTTTGTCGTTGCGCGAACCTGACGACGACGCGGCAATCCCCCGCTCCTCGCTCCATGCGCGTCCTCCTCGCCTTCGACAAATTCAAAGACTCCCTCTCCGCGCCCGCCGCGTGCGAACTCACCGCCGCCGCACTCCGCGCCGCGCACCCCGACTGGACGCTCGACCTCTGCCCGCTCGCCGACGGCGGCGAGGGCTTCTGCGAAATCCTCACGCACGCCGCCGGCGGCACCGTCGAAACGCACCCCGTCACCGGCCCCCGCGGCGCGACCACCTCCGCGACCATCGGCTTCGTCCCCCTCAACAACATCCCCGCCGCCGCCCGCACGCTCCTGTCATTGGACCTTAGTAATGGGTCATTGGACATTCCACCGACCGTCGCGGTCGTGGAGATGGCCACCGCCTCCGGCCTCGCCCTCCTCGCCCCCGACCAACGCGACCCCTGGCAGACCACCACGCTCGGCACCGGTGAACTCATCCGTCTCGCCGCCGCCCGCCCCGGGGTCGTTGCGATTCTCCTTGGCGTCGGTGGCAGCGCGACCAGCGAACTCGGCCTCGGCGCCCTCGCCGCCCTCGGCCTCCAGTTTCACTCCGCCGGTTCCTCTGTCGTCTCATCCCCCATTCCGGCGCACTGGCCGCAAATCACCCGTCTCTCCGGCCGTCTCCCCACCTCGCTTCCTCCCATCCGCATCGCCTGCGACGTTACCAATCCCCTTCTCGGCCCGCGCGGCGCCGCCGCCACCTACGGCCCGCAGAAGGGCCTCCGTCCCGCCGACCTCGCCCGCCTCGACCACGAGAGCGCCCGCCTCGCCCTGCTCCTCTGCGCGCACACCGGCCGCCCCGACACTCTCATGGACGCCCCCGGCGCCGGCGCCGCCGGCGGCATTTCCTTCGGCCTTATGGCCGCCGCCGACGCCAAGCTCCTCCCCGGCTTCGACCTCGTCTCTGCCTGGCTCGACCTCGAACGCAAACTCGCCGCCGCCGATCTCGTGATCACCGGCGAGGGTCGCTTCGACGACACCTCGCTCACCGGCAAAGGCCCCGGCGCCGTCGCCGCCCGCGCTCTCGCCCTCGGGAAACCCGTCCACGTTTTCGCCGGCGCCGTCACCGCCAGCGCGCCGACCCCCGCCGCGCTTTCCCTCCACGCCATCACCCCCGCCGGCCTACCGCTCGCCGACGCCCTCCGCACCGCGCCCGCGTTGCTCACCGCCGCAGTGAGGAACAACCTATAATAATTTGACTCAGGAAACGCCCCGCTCGCCTTGCTCAAATCTGCACCATCCTTTCCGGTTCTTCGACTGAGAACTTAACCACCACGACTTCTCGCCCGCTCCGATGACACCAGAAAACGCGACGCAGCAACAGCCCCTGTGTTCGCTATCTCCAAAACGTGAGGGCTATTGGTGGCTTGCGGCTTTCGGTGCGCCAGTCGCCTGCGGTGCGTTTGGGTTACTTTTCGCACTCGGCTCGTCCACGACGCAAAGCGACTGGTTCGGTATGGGGCGTTTAGTTCCTGCCATCATCGGCCTGCTCGCCGGATCCATTCTGTCCTGCGCTGCAGCGTTTGTTTCATTCTTAAATCGGGAAGCTAATGCGCCTGCCTCTCTATTCGCCGCTCTACCGGCTTTTCTTTCTATCGTTTGGGCGGCATGGGCCTACCACCACTCGGAGGCCGATCGGAAGCACCAGATCGAAATAAATGCTCAATACTACAAGCAGCAGAAGGAAGATCAGATCCAGAATACCCGCTGGAGAGACGAGCTTCATGCCAATCCAGAATTAATCACGAGCGACGCTTTTTGGCTCCAAAACAAAGACCATAGACGCACCGCGGAGCTGGGCCTGCGCTGGCTCATCCAAGACAAGACCTTTGCCGTAACCCCTGAGATTAGAAATTATGTTCTCAAGAATTTCCCCGATGCCATTTTCGTAATCTTCCAATCCGATCGCTTCGATTCCAATGAACTAAAGGCAATTGCCCGGGACAAACACGCAGACCACAGACTAAGGGATATGGCCGTTGATTCCCTGCTGCGCGACACGGAGTTCGAGGTTTCTGGCGATTGGAGAAAATTCGTCGTCGAGGAATTTCCCGCAAAGGCGAGTTTCCTGTTTGGCCGCAAGAAATTCACCAAGGCCGAACTTGAGGCGATCGTTCTGGAGCCCAAGACGCCAAACTGGATCAAGGAATACGCTCAAAAGAACCTGCATTCGGGTTACTTCCAGGCTGCGGAATCCGAAACGAAACGATAGACGCAGGGTCCGTAAATTCGCCGTTCTCCACGCCAGCGCACGCTTCCCGCTCGACCGCCTGCCCCTGCACCGGCATCTCTCGCAGCCACATCATGCCCGGCGCGATTCGCCTCTCCTTCCTCAAGCCTCTGCTCCCGCTGCTCGTGCCGTTGCTGTGCCTCTTCGGCTGCAGCGCGACCAAGCCCCCCGCGCCCAAGCCTGCCGCCACCGGCTTCGTCATCCCCAACGTCACGCCGCCCGCCGCCGCGCCCGCCGCACCGAATCCCCTCTTCAACGTCGGCCCCAACGGCGAACGCCTCCCCGCCGTCATGCTCGGCATCGATGTCCTCGAAGCCGATGGTTTCGCCGCCGTGAAGGGCAAGCGCCTCGGCCTCCTCACCCACCCCGCCGGCGTCAACCGCCGCGGCGTCCCCACCACCGAAGTCCTGCGCCGCGCTCCCGGCGTCAAACTCGTCGCCCTCTTCGCCGTCGAACACGGCATCAATGGCGAATTCCCCGCCGGCAAGAACTACACCGACTACACCGACAAACGCACCGGCCTCCCCGTCCGCTCCCTCTACGACGGCAAGACCCGCAAGCCCACCAAGGCCCAACTCAAGGACCTCGATGCCCTCGTCATCGATCTCCAGGACATCGGCACGCGCAGCTACACCTTCATCAGCGCGATGAAGAACGCCCTCTCCGCCTGCTTCGAAAACAACGTCGAGGTCATCGTCCTCGACCGGCCCAATCCCCTCGGCGGACTTAAGGCCGACGGCCCGCCCATGGACGCCAACCAGATGAGCTACGTCGGCGCCTTCCGTGTGCCCTACGTCCACGGCCTCACCATGGGCGAACTCGCCCGCATGACGAAGGACGCCCCCGAGCCCACCGGCCCCTACTCCCTCACCGACGCCCAACGCGCCCGCGGTAAGCTAACCGTCATCCCCATGCGCGGCTGGACGCGCGCCATGCGCTGGAGCGAGACCGGCCTCACCTGGATCGCCACCTCCCCGCTCATCACCGATTTCGAAACTGTCAAAGGCTACCCCATGACGGGCCTCGGCTGCGAACTCGGCGGCTTCAAGCACGGCGTCGGCTCCCAATACGCCTTCCGCGGCATTCTCCATCTCACGACGAAAATCGACGTCTACGAAAAGGAGCTTCGCGCCCTCAATCTCCCCGGCATCGATTTCCGCCGCGTCAGCGCGCCCAATTCCAAGGGCGGGGCCGGCACCGGCCTCTTCATCGAGATCCGCGACTACGACGCCTGGCGCCCCACCGAGCTCAATTTCCACCTCATGCGCCTCGCTTGCAAACTAGAGCCAAAGAACCCGTTCGCCAACGCCACCGTCGCGCAACGCAGCCTCTTCCTCCACCTCCTCGGCTCCCGCGCCTTCTACGACGACCTCGTCGCCAAAGGCCGCAACGTCGACGTCGAATCCTGGCTGAAACAGTGGCGCGAGCAGTCCCGCATCTACCAGCAACAGAGCCAAAAATACTGGCTCTACCGCTAACACCGACCGCGTTCCACCTCGGGGCCGCGCCACTCGCCCCGCCGATCCGCCGCCCATCCGCACCGGCGTTGTTTATTCCGGCCATTAGCGCGACCCTCCACGTATGCTCCGTCTCCGTCGCCGCCCGGTCCTTCTGCTCCTCTCCCTCGCCCTCGCCGCCCTGCTCGCGCCGCTCTCCGCTCACGCCGCCGCCCCGGCCTTCGACGCCGTCGCCGAGACTGAGAAACTCCTCGCCACACTCCCCGCCGAAGCCCGCGCCCGCTCCGACGCCTACTTCGAGGGCACCTATTGGCTTCTCCTCTGGAACCTCGTCGCGGCCCTCGTCGCCGCCGGCCTGCTCCTCGTCACCGGTCTCGCCGCGCGCATTCGCAATTGGGCCGAGCGCGTTTTCAAAAAACGCATTCTTCAGGTCGCCGCCTGCGTGCTCGTGCTACTCGCCCTCGACGCCGTGATCAGGCTCCCGCTCGACTACTACGAGGGCTACGTCCGCGAACACACCTACGGCCTGTCCAATCACACCCTCGGCGGCTGGGCCCGCGACTGGCTCGTCGGCCAGATCGCCGGCGCCGTGATGACCACGCCGTTGCTCGTCCTCCTCTATGCCGTCCTCCGCCGTTGGCCGCTCGTGTGGTGGTCCCGCGCCGCCCTCGCCACCCCGTTCCTCCTCGTCGTCCTCATGGCGATCTCGCCCGTTTTTCTCGCCCCGCTCTTCAATTCCTATCGCCCCCTCGCCGACGCCTCCCTCCGCGAGCCGATCCTCTCCCTCGCCCGCGCCAACGGCATCCCCGCGGAGAACGTGTGGCAATTCGACGCCTCGAAACAAACCAAGCGCATCAGCGCCAACGTCAGCGGCGCTCTCGGCACCACCCGCATCGCCCTCAACGACAACCTCCTCAATCGCTGCACGCCCGCCGAGATCCGCGCCGTCATGGCCCACGAGATGGGCCACTACGTGCTCAACCACACCTACAAGATGGCGATCTTCTTCGGCCTCGTGATCGCCGCGGGCTTCGCCTTCACCGCTTGGTCCATCGGCTTCGTCTTGCGCCGCTACGGTGCCGCCTGGGGACTCCGCGGACTCGACGATCCCGCCGGCCTCCCGCTCCTCACCGGCCTCCTCGCGGTTTATTTTTTCGCGACCACTCCGGTCACCAAGAGCATCATCCGCCTCCAGGAATCCGAAGCCGACCTCTTCGGCCTCAACGCCGCCCGCGAGCCCGACGGCTTCGCCACCACCGCGCTGAAACTGGGCGAATACCGCAAGCTCGCCCCCGGCCCGCTCGAGGAAATCATCTTCTTCGACCATCCCAGCGGCCGCACCCGTGTCCTCATGGCGATGCGCTGGAAAGCCGAGCACCCCGAACTCTTCACCAAGTAGCTCGCGCCCGCAGACATCGCTCCGCGCTATGCCCCAACGGACAGGCCGCACGCCCGCCCACGTTCGGACTTTAGACTAATCTACCGCTTCTCCGCGCTGATCGCCTGCTTCAGCTTCTTCACCTTCGGCGCGATCACATACGAGCAATACCCTTGGTTGGGATTACGCCGGAAGTAGTCCTGGTGATATTCTTCCGCGATCCAGAACTTCTCCAGCGGCACGATCTCCGTCGTGATCGGATCGCGAAACTCCGTCGCCGCCTTGGCCTTCGATTTCTCCGCCGCGGCTTTCTGGTCCGCGTTCGCATACAAAATGATCGAGCGATATTGCGGCCCGTGATCGTTCCCCTGCCCGCCGACCTGCGTCGGATTGTGCACGTGCCAGAAGTATTCCAGCACCTTCTCCAAGGACACCACGGCCGGATCGAACTCGATCTTGATCACCTCCGCGTGGCTTGTCGCATGCGCACAGATTTGTTCGTAGGTTGGATTCGGCTCCTTGCCGCCGGCATAGCCACTCACCACGTCCTTGACGCCGGGGAGCAATTCATAGGCGGCTTCGGTGCACCAAAAGCAGCCGCCGCCGAGCACGAGAGATTCGGTTTTTGTTGTCATGGGTTGCGCAGAATGGACCAACGGAAGGGGCAGGAGCAGCGCGAGCGCCGCGAGAAAAGTTGAACGTCGCATGGTTCTGAGAGGCTAAGCTGACCCGATCTATTCCCCGCGCAAGTCACCAGCCCATTCGCCCTAAACTCCCCGCCAATTGGGCCGATTTACCTCCGATGCTTCCCCCGCTCTCGGCCCAGCAAACGCTCGAGCGCGCCCGCTCCGTGCTGGAGTCGGGCCGCGGGGCCGCGCTGCCGGAGCTGCTCAAGCTCATCGAGACCCTCTCCCTCAACCTCGCCGAGGTCACCGTCTCCGAACTCGCCGAGCTGATTGAGAAAGACGCCGTGATCCTCACGCGCGTCATCGCCGTGGCCAACACCCTCGCGCACAACCCCGGCATCGCCCCGCTCGCCACCCTTTCCCAGGCCATTCACCAGATCGGCTACAACCGCATCCGCACCATCGCCGTCTCATTGATGTTATTGGAGACGGCCGGCACGTCCACCTGCCCAGAACAGCGCGAGGCCGCCGCCATCGCCCTCGGCTCCGGCCTCGTCGCCCAGGGCCTGGCCCTCAATCGCGGCACCCACGACCCCGAGCTCGCCTTCGCCTGCGCCGCCCTCCGGAATTTTGGCCGCATCATCATGGCCGCTGTCTCACCCGAGCACGCCCGCGAAGCCGTCCACCGCACCCGCACCCACTCTGACGCCGAGGCCTACCGCGCCGTCTTCGGCCTCACCACCGTGGAACTCAGCCGGCACCTTCTCTCCACTGGCCGCCTGCCCGATGAGGTCCTCCGCACGCTGCGCGACTACGAGCCGGAGTCCCTCCACGGCACGGTGTCGACCTTCGACACCCGCCTCATCGGGCTCGCCGATCTCGGAGAGCGCCTCGCCACCCTCGCACTCGACGCCCGTGAAGGTCCCGAGGCCTTCCGACGCAAGTCCGCCGAACTGCACCGCCGCTTCTCCCGCGTCGTGCCCGACGCCGCCGACCACGCCAGGCCCGCCCTCCAATACGCCGACGACCGCCTCGCCAGTTACACCCGGAGCAACGGAATTCGCACCCTGCCCACCCTCAGCCTCCGCCGCTTTCGCCTCCGCCTTGAGGAACTCCTGCCCGCAGGCGCCCGCGCCGCCGAAACCGAGATCGAAGCCGCGCTGCACGCCGACAGCCATCGTCTGCCGCACGCTACCCTTGTCACCCCGGCTCCGCAGGTGAGCGGCGACGACCCCTCCGCCCTCTCACTCGCTGAACAAGCCGCCGCCGCCCTCCTTTCCGAAACCGCTCCCGCCGCCGCTGCACCCGCCACCGAGTCCACGTGGGACCGCGACCTCATCGCGTCCGGCCAATTCCACGCCCGGCCCCTCGCCACTCCTGCGCCCGATCCGTGGCACGCCGCGCTCACCGGAGCGCGCGACACCATCAAGGCTCACCTCTGCTGGGCTTTCCTCCCGGAAAACGACACCGCCCTTTACTCCCTCGTCCAACGCACCGAATCCACCGTTTCAGCCAAGCTCAAAGCTGCCGCCACCTTCCGCTCTGCGGATCGCAACGTGTTCGGTGTCTGCCTCTCCCGCCTCGAGATCGTGGTCATCCACGACACCCGCGACCGCGGCATCGCGCCCTACCTCCCGCGCTGGTGGCACGGGATCCGTGGCGCGCCGGGCGCCTTCACGCTCATTCCCGTGCGCGAAGGCGCTTTTGTGCGCGCCCTGATTCTCGTCGGTTGGAACGATGCTCGCCGAATTTTGCTCACCGGCGACCAAGCCTCCGTCGTTGACCGACTCGCCCGCAGCGCTCTCGGACTCGCCGCGACCGAAGCTACGCTGCCCGATCCGGCCGCGCACACCCCGTTCGCGGCGTGAGCGCAGGCCTTACCGCGACAGCTTGCGGTATTTGATCCGGTGCGGCTGATCCGCCTCCTTGCCCTTGCGACGACGGAAATCCTCCAGGTAGCTCGAATAGTTGCCGTTGAAAAACACCACAGTGCTATCGCCCTCGAACGCCAAAATGTGCGTCGCCACGCGGTCGAGGAACCAACGATCATGCGACACCACCACCGCGCAACCCGCGAAGTTCTCGAGACCTTCTTCCAGCGCACGGATCGAGTTCACATCGAGATCGTTTGTCGGCTCGTCGAGGAGGATCAGGTTGGCCCCGCTCTTGAGCAGCCGCGCGAGGTGCACGCGATTGCGCTCCCCGCCCGAGAGCACGCCAACCTTCTTCTGCTGGTCCGCGCCCGTGAAACCGAACTGCGCGCAATATGCCCGTGAGTTCACTTCGCGGTTCGAGAGCTTCATGATCTCCTCCCCACCACTGATTGCCTGCCAGATCGTTTCCCCGTCCGGCAGCGAGTCCCTCGACTGATCGACGTGCGCGATCTGCACGGTCGGACCCACGCGCAATTCGCCCGACTCGGCATTTTCCGCGCCCGTGATCAGGCGAAACATCGTCGTCTTGCCCGCGCCGTTCGGTCCAATCACCCCGACTAGGCCACCCGGCGGCAGCGAAAAGTTCACGTTTTCAAACAGCACGTTGTCGCCATAGCTCTTGCCGAGGCCCTTCGCCTCGACCACGAGCGCGCCGAGCCGCGGGCCCGGCGGGATCATAATCTCAAACTCCCGCTCTTTCTCGGCGGTGTTCTGCTTCAGCATGTTTTCGTAGGCCGTGATACGCGCCTGCGATTTCGTCACCCGCGCCTTGGCCGACTGCCGGATCCAAGCGAGCTCGCGCGCCATCGCCTTTTGCCGCTTGTCTTCCGTGCGCTGCTCCACCGCCGCGCGCGCCTGCTTCTGCTCGAGCCACGAGGAATAATTACCCTTCCACGGAATTCCGTGGCCATACGACAGCTCCAGAATCCACTGCGCGACATTGTCCAAAAAATAACGATCGTGCGTCACCGCGATCACGGTGCCTTCGTAACGCGCGAGATGCTGCTCCAGCCAGTGCACGCTCTCGGCGTCGAGATGGTTCGTCGGCTCGTCAAGTAGGAGGATCGACGGCTTCTGCAACAATAGGCGCGCCAGCGCCACCCGACGGCGCTCACCACCGGAGAGCTTGTCCACGGGCTGGTCACCCGGCGGGCAGCGCAGTGCGTCCATCGCCATCTCGACCTGCGGGCCCACATCCCACGCCCCGAGGGCATCGATCTTGTCCTGCAGCTCAGCCTGCTTGTTCGCGACCTTGTCCTTCTCCGCATCCGTCTCCGCCGCCGCAAGTTCGTCCCACGTCGCATCATAGGCGGTGGTGAGATCAGTCAGGTGCTTCACGCCCTCCTCGACGCATGCGCGCACCGTCGCCCCCGGCGTAAGGTGCGGCTCCTGTTCGAGAAATCCAATCGGATAACCCGGCTCAAAATGCAGCCGCCCGTCGATCTCCGTGTCGCGTCCGGCGAGGATGCGCAGCAGCGACGATTTGCCCGAGCCGTTGAGGCCGAGGACGCCGATCTTAGCGCCGTAGTAAAACGACAACGAGATGTCGCGGAGGATTTCCTTGCGCTCGATCTTCTTCGAGACGCCGAGCATGGAAAAAATGATCTTAGGGGCTTCTTCAGCTTTGGCCATGCGCGCCACTCAAACGCCGGCGCCCCGCGCCGCAAGCTTGCGTGTCAATCCAGCCCCACCTCAGGCCGCATTACACCTCACTCCGTTCAACCGCCCCACCGCCGCAGCAGCGCCAGGCACGCGGCAAAACTCGCCAGCATTATCACCGCCGGGGCCGTCCCGTGCCACATCGCTCCGCACCAAGGCCCGACGGTTACGCGATACCATGCGACGTAAACCAACGCCGCACCAACCACCGCCGCGGCGACTCGCCCCACCGACGCCGGTGCCGGCGAATGTCCCGTCCCACACCCGCAACCAATCTCAGCCGACAGTCGCTCAGCCAGCCGGTTGATCTCTGTCTCCCGCGTGGACCAACGGCCCGTGCCGACTACCGTCCCGTCGCGGCGCTCAAGCTGCAGCCAAAACGATGGGGTGCCGTCCGACCGCGTCCCCACTTTCGCCACGTTCACCGCCGCGATTTCTTCAAATGGCACACTCACGCGCCAGTTACCCACCCAACGCCGCTTTTCGATCTTCAAGGCCCTCCGCTGTGCCTCGACCGTCACCACGATCTCCTCGGCGAAAACCAATCCTGCGAGCCCCACCGCCGCCAAGAGCACCCCCAGCCACCTCGCCGCCGCGATATCGGTATCGCCGGCTGCACCGTGCCGCGTCAGCCAGATAAACAAGATTCCGACCGCCAAAACGCCCGCCGACAGCACGAGAGACTTCGTGGAATTAGACCTGATCTGCCACGCGGGTGTTGCCATGGAGAAACCCTATCCACGAGGAGGACTCTTGCAGCACCAAAACCGTGCGCTCACCCCGCACCACCCGGCCTCGCCGACGGCGCCGTCGCAGCCTCTAGCGCCGCCAACGTCCGCATCGCCTCCTCTCGGCTCAACCCGCACATCGCCTCGCTCGGCCGCAAACTCACACACACCGCCGGGCGCTCCGGCCGCCCAAAAATCGCGCACCTCAGATCGGGCAGGAGCTGCACGCACGGAATTCCCGCCGGCTTCCCGAGGGGCATGCCGGGAATCGGCGAAGAAATCGAAGGGGCGATGCAACACGCCGCGCACCCACTGCGACACTCGAGCGCGCAGTTTGCCACGTTGTCGCTCACGTGGCGGTCGGGGCTGCCGGCAGGGTCGCCTCCAATTCGCTCATCGTCGTCGCAAACGCCTTTTCCAAATCCACTCCATACGCGTCAGCCAGCACCAACACGCTCCACAGGCAGTCGGCCAACTCATGTTCCAGTTTCACATCGAGATCCGGCGGCCCTTCGCGCCGCCCTTCCTTGGCCATCACCAGCTTCATCAAGGCGCCGACGTCGCCGACAAATCCCTGTGCCAGCTCGGCCCGCGACCACGGCGGGCCACCGCGGGCCGTCTCCGCCGCCGCAAATCGCGCTCGCACTGCCACCGCACGCCGGGTGAGTTCCGATAATTCCATCGGGCTACCGTGCGCTCCGCCCTACCTCGCGTCGAGTCTCACGCGGGCATTTTGCCCCCAGACGAAAACGGGATTGATTCGCCCGGGACTGCCCTCCACGTTCCCGCCCTCAGATTGGACGCTTAGCTCAGTTGGTTAGAGCACCTGCTTCACACGCAGGGGGTCTGCGGTTCGAGTCCGCAAGCGTCCACCATTGTCTTCAAACTGATCGACGCGACTCGTTGTCCGGACTTTCAGACACAGCGATGACGGGGCGAGGCCGAGTTGGCTTTCCGATGGCGCCCCAATCACCGAAGCAGACCAACCACCTAACGTTCGTTGAGCCCACTGGAGTCGATCGACACCAGCAGGCATAGCGGGGAACCAATGAGCATTGCCACGATCATCGTGAGCGAATCGCGAACACCGCTCAAGTCAGGCGCACGCCACCGTCGATCGTGATTTCCTCGCCGACGATGTAGCTCGAATCGGTCGAAATCAGGAAGCGCACCAGTTTCGCGACTTCGTCGGCGGTGCCGAAGCGTTTGAGCAGCGCCGCGGCCGCCATGCTGTCCTCAAAGCCTTTTTGCATCTCCGCCGGCATCCCGAGTTTGTTGTAGATCGGCGTCGTGATCGGACCCGGATTAATCGTGTTGAGGCGGATGCCGCGCGGCGCGAGCTCCACCGCGAGGGTGCGCCCAAACGAGGCGACCGCCGCCTTCGTCGCCGAATAGATGCTGGCGTTCTGCATGCCAAGGTAGCTCGCAATCGAGGCATTGAGCACGACCGAACTCGGATTCGCGAGAGCCGGCAGCAGAGACTGCAGTTGGAAGTAGAGCCCGCGCACGTTGACGTTGAACATGTCGTCGAAGTGTTTCGGCGTCATCGCCTCGATCGGGCCGAATTGGCCGATGCCGGCATTGAGAAACGCGCCGTCGAGGCGTTCCGTGTGCTGCCTAATTTTCGTCCCGAGCGCCTGGGCATCGGACAGCGCACCGGAGTCGGACGCGAGGACGATGGCCTTGGGACCGAGGGCGGCCTGGGCGGATGCCAGCGTCTCGGGATTGCGACCCGTGACGATGACCCGCGCGCCGTCGGCTTGCAGGAGTTGAGCGGTGGCGAGACCGATGCCGGTCGTGCCACCCGTGATCAGGATGGTTTGGTTTTTCATTTTATTAGGAGGAAAATGGTCGAGGAGAGGCGATGGACGAATTCGCGGATCAGCTCGGCGGTCTCGACGACGTCGTCCTCGGAACAGCACAGCCCGTCTCGGCGCCACGCAGCCTATCCGCCAATCGTTTCAGCCGGTAGGCGACTACGCCTATTGCGGCGATAGGATCACAGGCCTGCACCAGCGGCGTGCGGCAATCAACCGAAGGGACCGTGACTAGGGAGTTCGCAGAGCTCATGGATAACGTCAGATGATTTAAAAGAACGATTATTCCATAATAACCAAAAAATTACCCGAGGATCTGCAAAGCCAGCCGGGCGCTCTGCCTGAGGCTGGCTCGCTCACCCAGCGCCCGTGATGCGACGCTGAGCCCGAGAATGGTGTGGTAAAGAAAGCGGGCGAGCGCCACCGGGTCCTTGTCGCGCGCGATTTCTCCAGTGCGCTGCGCGGCGCTGAGTCGCGACGCAAAAATGCCCTCGATTTCACGGGCATGCGTCGCGGCCAGAGCCCGCGTGTCGGCGTCGTGCGGGGAGAGCTCCACCATCGAATTAACCATGAGGCAACCCGGTGATCCATGAGCGCAATTGCCTTCAATCATGCCATCAAACAGCTCGGTCAAAACCTGCCGGACGGGCGCCGCGTCTTCGAGTTTGCGTCGCAGCAGATCGAAGTTGCGCTCGAGGTAGCGCTTGAGCGCCGTTTGATAGAGCGTCTGCTTGTCTCCGTAGGTGTCGTAGAGGCTCTGCCGACTCACTCCGAGTTCGGCCACGAGGTCGGCAAACGACGTGTGCTTGAAGCCGCGCGCACGAAATAGTTCGAGTGCTTGGTCGAGCACTTTCGCTTCATCGAACTCTTTCGGACGGGCCATGCCTAATAACGGAACATACGTTCTATATTTGTCAACAATACGTTCCGCAAAAGTCGGCGCGCGGAGACGGAAGGGGCGCCGTCGCGTCAACAAGGAGCCCATGCGTTCGCGCGGCCTGTGCTTCTCTCGCGCCGGTGCCATCCCGAACCCTCCACCGGCGCGTCCTCCCTCGCTCGAACGGCACTAGAGTATTTCCCGCCCTTGAACCTGCTTTCGGCATCACCTTGTGTCTTACCAGCTGCCCAGCGCTCTCCCTCATCTCACTCCCGTGGCCTCCTTTCCCCGCCTCCAGCGCCTGCTTCCTTGGCTGAATGTCCCCACGGTGTTTCTGTTCATGCTCCTCCAGCGCACTCCAGTAGTGCGCATCGCCGCCAGCGCCGGACAAATCCTTACTGAATCGCCCGCCGGCGCGGTCTTGAAAGCTGCCGTTGCCGCACTCGGATCCCTCGGAGCTGTGCACTCTCTTGCCGGTGCGACCCAGCTCGTCGCTTCCATCACCAATCCGTATCGCACCACCATCGGCGTGCCCATCACGACGCCGATCGGGATCACCGTCACTGGCGCGCAAACTCCCCCGCAATCCTTCAGCATCACCGGACCGATCCCCCCGGGACTCTCCGTCTCCGGGCTCACAGGCACGGGCGGCAGGGTGAACGCTTCCTCTGTCGTCATCACTGGCACCCCGACGACCGGCGGAAACTACACCATGACGATCCGCGCGTGGGAGCTGACCAATCTCGGCGGGACTTCGTCTGTGGCCTATCCCTACACGATCGTCGTCGTGGACCCCACCCCTGTGGCACCGCTTATCACCCAGCAACCGGTGAGTCAGACGCTCACCGCCGGGGCCAACGTCACTTTCAGCGTTACCGCCACCGGCACTCCAGCTCCGACCATCCAGTGGCGGAAAGATGGGGTCGCCCTGCCCGGCGCTACCGGCAACACCTACAGCATCGCCGATCTGCCGGTCTCGGCCGCCGGCGTTTACTCTGCCGTCGCCACCAACGCCAGCGGCACCGCCACCAGCAACGGCGCCACGCTCACCGTGCGGGCCGCTCCCGTTTCAAGCTCGTTTCCCTTATTCACGACGCAGCCTGCGACGCAAACCGTCGACGCCGGGAGCCCGGCCGTGTTCACCTCCGCCGCTACGAACGCCGTCAGTTTCCGTTGGCAACGCAACAGCGTCGATCTCCCCTCCGCCACCAACGCCACGCTCACCCTTGCCTCGGTCACCACTGCCGACGCCGGCACCTACCGCGTGATCGCCACCAACACCGTCGGTGTCACCTTCAGCAATGACGCCATCCTCACCGTGCGCCCCGCGTTGCCACCGGTGTTCTCCACCCAGCCATCCGCGCTGACGGTCGATGCAGGTAGCGTCGCGGTGTTCACTTCCGCCGCCACCAATGCCCTCAGTTTCCGTTGGCAACGCAACAACGTCGACCTCCCCTCCGCCACCGCCGCCACGCTCACCCTCTCGTCGGTGACCGCCGCCGATGCCGGCACCTACCGCGTAATCGCCACCAACGCCGCCGGCTCATCGACGAGTTCCTCGGCCACCCTCACCGTTCGCACCCTTTCCCCCAACGCCGAGGTCTCGCGACTCATCAATCTTTCGGTCCGCGCCCCTACTGGGCCCGGCGCCAAAGTCCTCACCGTCGGCGCGGTCGTGGGCCCGCTGAATTTCTCCGGCTCGCTCCCACTCGTGTTGCGCGCCGTCGGTCCGACGCTGGGGGTCTTTGGCGTGACGGGCGTCCTCGCCGATCCGGTGCTCACGCTCAATACTGCCGGCATCTCCACTCCCGTCGCCATCAACGACAACTGGGGCGGGCTTACCAACGTCGCGGCCGCGTTCACGTCGGTCGGCGCCTTCGCCCTCGGACCAACGTCACTCGACAGCGCCGCGCTCGCTGCGGCCAATGTCGGCGGCCTCACCGTGCAAGTCACCGGGAAAGGCGACGCCGCCGGCGTGGTGCTCGCGGAAATCTACGACAACAGCAGCACCCGCACCGCCGCCAGCCCACGCCTCATCAACCTTTCCACCCTCACACAGATCGACGCCGGCGCCTCGCTCACTGTCGGCTTCGTGCTCCGTGGTGCCACCAGCCGCACCGTCCTGGTCCGCGGCATCGGTCCGTCGCTCGGCCTGCTCGGTGTTCCCAATACCATGGGCGACCCCAAGCTAGAACTCTTCAATAACGACACGGGCGCCAAACTCGCCGAGAACGACAACTGGGCCGGCGACCCCGCACTCTCCGCCGCCGCGCTCAGTGTCGGCGCATTTGCCCTCGCCGATGCCGCCACCAAGGACGCCGTGCTCCTGATCTCGTTACCACCCGGCACTTACAGCGCTCGGATCAGCGGCGTCGGTGCCAGCGCCGGCACCGCCATCGTTGAAGTCTACGAGATTCCCTGAGCGCACAAGGGGGCGCATTGCCTCGCTCGTTCTTCGGCCTTCGCCCTCGCTTCCTCCTTCGCGCCGGCTATTCGTGATGGGTCACCCAGAGGGCCGTGACCCAGCCGGCGAAAAACAGCGTCGGCCCGATCACCCACATCGGATTAATCGGCACATGATAGTGCGGGATGGCCCACCACGCCGCCGCGCACTTCACGACGATCACCAACCACGCCACAACGAGAAACCCGCGTTCGAACCGCGAGAGATTACCGAGAGGATGGAAGTTCGAGTTCATGCCTTGAACCTACACCCGTCCGCCCACCGCCGCTGCGCGCGCCTTGGCCTTCACTCCGCACCGCTTGCTGCCGCTCCGCGCACACTTTCCACCCTGCACGCCGGAGCCTACTTCTTCGTCTTCACCGCGCGCATGCGCCCCGGCACCACCGTGCGGCAGATCTCGCACACCGTGCCATCGCAACTGTGCGCCGTGCAGTGCTCACGACCGTAAAAAATAATCCGCAGGTGCAATGCGTTCCAGTGCTCGCGCGGAAACAGTTTCTTTAAATCGGCCTCCGTCTGATCGACGTTTTTCCCGTTCGTAAGCTTCCACCGCTGCGCCAGTCGATGAATGTGCGTATCGACCGGAAACGCTGGCACACCGAACGCCTGCGCCATCACCACACTCGCCGTCTTGTGCCCCACGCCCGGCAATTCCTCCAGCTCCTCAAACGTCCGCGGCACCGTCCCGCCGTATTTTTCCACGAGGATCTGCGATAGCCCGCGGATCGCCTGCGCTTTCCGCGGCGCGAGGCCGCAAGGCCGCACAATCGCATCAATCTCCGCCACTTCGCGGCGCGCCATTTTCTCCGGCGTGTCCGCCAACCTCCAGAGATGCGGTGTCACGAGATTCACGCGCTTGTCGGTGCACTGCGCCGATAGCAGCACCGCCACGAGCAGGGTAAACGCATCCGTATGATCGAGCGGCACCGGCGTTTCCGGATAAAGTTTAGCCAGCCGTTCATCGATCCACGTCGCCCGCTCCTGCTTCGTCGTCATGCGCCGCGAAACAGACCCGCTTCCCGGCGCGAAACAAACCCTTTTATGCCGTCCGTTTCACCAAAACGCGGTTGCGCGACTACCGCCCTGCCCTACGGTGCACGCTTTCTCGATGCCCACGCTCCGCGACCTCCTCGCCCCGACCGATACCTTCGCCCGCCGCCACACCGGTGACAACGCCACCGACACCGCTGCGATGCTCGCGCTCCTCGGCCACCCGTCGGTCGACGCCCTCGTGGACGCCGCCGTCCCGCCCCACATCCGCCGCGGCGCGATGAACCTCCCTGCCGCCCTCGGTGAGAGCGCCGCCCTCGCCGAGCTCCGCGCCATCGCCAGCGAAAATAAAGTTTTCCGCTCCGCCATCGGCCTCGGCTACTCCGATACCCTCACACCCGGCGTCATCCAACGCACCATCCTTGAGAACCCCGGCTGGTATACCGCCTACACGCCCTACCAAGCCGAGATTTCCCAAGGCCGCCTCGAGGCCATTCTGAATTTCCAGACGCTCGTGACCGATCTCACCGGCCTCGAAATCGCCAACGGTTCCATGCTCGACGAAGGCACTGCCGCCGCCGAGGCCATGATGATGTGTCACCGCCTCAAAGAAGGCGCCGCCGACACCAACAACGTATTCTTCGTCTCCGCCGCCTGCCACCCGCAGACGATCGACATCGTCCGCACGCGCGCGAAGCCCCTCGGGATCGACGTCGTCGTCGGCGATCACCGCGCCTTCGGGCCCACCGCCGCCTGCTTCGGCGTGCTCGTGCAATACCCCGACACCACCGGCTCGATCCACGACTTCGAGAAATTCTTCGCCGCGGCCCACGCCGCCGGCGCCTTCACCATCGTCGCCACCGATCTTCTCGCGCTCACCCTCCTCCGCGCCCCGGGTGAATTCGGCGCCGACGTCGCCGTCGGCTCCGCCCAACGCTTCGGCGTTCCCCTCGGCTTCGGCGGACCGCACGCCGGATTCCTCGCCACCAAAGACGCCTTTAAACGCCAAATGCCCGGCCGTCTCGTCGGCGTTTCCAAAGACACCGCCGGCGATCCCGCGATGCGCCTCGCGCTCGGCACGCGCGAGCAACACATCCGCCGCGACAAAGCCACGTCCAACATTTGCACCGCCCAGGTTCTCCTCGCCGTCATGGCCTCGATGTATGCGGTCTATCACGGCCCCGAGGGCCTCAAACGCATCGCCCGCCGCGTCAAACTCCTCACCGCTCTCCTCGCCGAAGGCCTCGTGAAACTCGGCGCCAAAGTGAACGCCGAGCCCGTCTTCGACACTCTCACCGTGTCCAACGTCGCCGCCGAGCGCGTGCACGCCGCCTCCACTGCGAAGAAGTTCAACCTCCGCCGCATCGACGCCTACACCGTCGGCATCTCCCTCGACGAAACCACCACCGTCGAAGACCTGCAGACGATCCTCGCGTGCTTCAGCGAGTCGGCGGTCGTTTCAACCACAGAGTTCCCGGTTTCGAGCGAGTTCGCTGCTCCGTTCGCCCGCACATCCGCCTTCCTCACGCACCCCACCTTCAACCGCTACCACACCGAGCATGAGATGCTCCGCTACATCAAGCGGCTCGAGGCGAAGGATCTCTCGCTCTGTCACTCGATGATTTCCCTCGGGTCGTGCACGATGAAGCTCAACGCCACCTCCGAGATGTTCCCCGTCTCGTGGCCCGAGTTCGGCAAGTTGCACCCCTTCGCCCCGTCCGAGCAGACGCGCGGCTACGCGAAACTCTTCAAAGACCTCGAGACCTGGCTCTGCGAATGCACCGGCTTCGCCGCTGTTTCGCTCCAGCCCAACGCCGGCTCCCAAGGTGAATATGCTGGCCTCCTCGTCATCCGCGCCTTCCACGAATCGCGCGGCGAAGGTCATCGCAACATCTGCCTCATCCCCACCAGCGCCCACGGCACCAATCCCGCCAGCGCCGCGATGTGCGGCTTCAAAGTCGTCCCCGTCGCCTGCGATACCAACGGCAACATCGACGTCGCCGATCTCACCGCGAAAGCCACCACGCACGCGCACGACCTCGCCGCACTGATGGTCACCTACCCGTCCACGCACGGCGTGTTCGAATCCTCGATCAAAGACATCTGCGCCACGATCCACGCCCACGGCGGCCAAGTTTACATGGACGGCGCCAACATGAACGCCCAAGTCGGCCTCACGTCCCCCGGCCACATCGGCGCCGATGTATGCCACCTCAATCTCCACAAAACTTTCTGCATCCCACACGGCGGCGGCGGCCCCGGCATGGGCCCGATCGGCGTCGCCGCGCACCTCGCGCCGTTCCTGCCGTCACACCCCGTCACCCCGGTCGCCTCGGCAGCCGGCCACGGTCGCTCGTCCATCGGCGCAGTCAGCGCCGCCCCCTATGGCTCCGCCAGCATCCTCGTCATCTCATGGATGTATATCCGCATGATGGGTCCCGATGGCCTGACCGAGGCGACCAAGCACGCGATCCTCAAAGCCAACTACGTTGCCAAGCGCCTCGATCAATTCTTCCCCGTGCTCTACCGCGGCAACGCCGGCCTCATCGCCCACGAGTGCATCGTCGATTTCCGCTCCTGGAAAAAACACGGCATTGAAGTCGAAGACGCCGCGAAGCGCCTTATGGACTATGGCTACCACGCGCCGACCATGTCGTTCCCCGTTCCCGGCACGCTCATGATTGAGCCCACGGAGAGCGAAGCGATGAGCGAGCTCGACCGTTTCTGCGACGCGATGATCTCCATCCATGGCGAGATGCAGGCCGTGGTAAACGGGGAGTCCGACAAGGCGAACAACCCGCTGAAGCACGCCCCGCACACCGCGAAAGCCGTCTGCAGCGACGAGTGGCATCGCCCCTACAGTCGCGACACCGCCGCCTTCCCCGACCGCTTCACCCGCGCGAGCAAGTTCTGGCCGAGCGTCGGCCGCGTGGACAACGTCTACGGCGATCGCAACCTCGTCTGCAGCTGCATCGGCATGGAAGCCTACGCGGAGACCAAAGCGTAGTCAGGTCGTTCTCCGCCCCACTCGCTCCCTTCACCGCGCCCACACCTTCACCGTCGTGATCCGCGGGAAACTCGCGGGCAGCTTCTCCCAGCGCTCGCCCGCGTTCTTCGAGTAAAACAACTCGCCGCCCGTCGTCCCCATGTAGAGACCGGCCGGCTCCAGCGTATCCGCGATCATCGCGTCGCGCAGCACGCCGACGAAGTGATCCTGCTGCGGCAGACCCTTCGTCATCGCCCGCCAGGTCCGCCCACGGTCGCGCGTGCGCCACACCTTGAGCGCGCCATCCGGCACTACGCGATTGATATCCGCGACCAGCGGCACCACGAAAAATTCTCCCCGCGCCGTCACTGCCAGCGGAAAACCAAAATCGTGCGGCAACCCCGCCGAGATCCGCTTCCATGAGTCGCCCGCGTCGTCCGAGACAAACACGCCGCCGTGATATTGCAGCACCAGCGAACCCGGCCGGGCCGGATCGAGCACGAGCTTGTGCACACACCGACCGATCTCCGCCTCCGGGCCAAACTCCGGTGTGAAGCTGGGCAGTCCTGCGTTGCGCGGCTGCCAACTCTTGCCGCCATCGTCGCTGCGCATCACCCCCACCGCCGAAATCCCCACCCACAGCCGCAGCGCGTTCGTCGGATCGACCACAATCGAGTGCAAACACAGCCCGCCCGCTCCCGGCATCCACCGCGGCCGCGTCGGATGGCCCGTTAGGCCCTTCAACTCGCTCCACGAGTCGCCGTCGTCGTGACTCACAAACAGCGCCGCATCGTCCACCCCTGCATACCACGTCCCCGGCTGCGATGCGTGACCCGGCACGATCTGCCAGATGTGCTTCAACTCCGCCTTCGGCCGCTTTGCCGTCGTTGAAAATTTAGGATCGCGCTTCACGCCTCGCCACGTTTTCCCGCCATCCTGCGAAATGCGGATCGTCGGCCCGTGCTCGAAATGTCCCGTGCCCGCGAGGATGCGGCCGTTCCGTGCATCGCCGCACAGGCTGAAAATCTCCCAACCCCCGAGATGCGGTCCGGTCAGTTTCCACTTCGTGCGACGCTCGTCCGTCTCATAAAGAAACACGCCCTTCACCGTGCCGATCAGGAGCACAATTTTCCGGGAGGTGGATTTTTCCGCGGCCATGGCCGAGCAATGGCGCGGGTCATTTAGCTCGGCCAGCCGAATTTTTCCCGTCGCAACATTATCGCCAATTGGTGAGACGAAGTTACCACCGATTCCAAGGGGCGCTGGACTCCGCGCACCGCCATTCTCACGCTTTTCCCGTTCATGAAAATTATCCGTCACCTCACCCCCGCCGGCCCCGCTTACGCTTCTCTCCAACCCGATGGCTCCGCCCGGGAAATCACCGGCGACATCTACGGCGACTTCCGCGTCACCGACCGCACCGTCACCCCCGGCAAGCTCCTCGCCCCCGTGGTGCCCGTCTTCCTGCCCTGCATCGGCCTCAACTATAAACGCCACGCCGCCGAGAGCAACAGCCCCACGCCGCCGCACCCCGTGCTCTTCATCAAGAATCCCGCGAGTGCCCAGAACCCCGGCGACCCCATCGAAATTCCCGTCAAACTCCCGAGCACCTCCGTCGACTACGAGTGCGAGCTCGCTGTCGTGATCGGCAAACGCTGCAAAAACGTCTCGCGCGCCCAAGCCCTCGACTACGTCCTCGGCTACACTTGCGCCAACGACGTCTCCGCCCGTGATTGGCAGCGCAACGGCGGCGGTGGCCAGTGGTGCCGCGGCAAGACGTTCGACACCTTCGCCCCGCTCGGCCCCGTGCTCGTGACCCGCGACGAGATTCCGAATCCCAACGCCCTCCAGATCCGCACGATCCTCAACGGCGCCGTGATGCAGGACTGGAACACCGACGATATGATCTTCGATGTGCCTACGATCATCGAATTTCTCAGCGGCAGCACGACACTCCTGCCCGGAACCGTCATCCTCACCGGCACGCCCCACGGCGTCGGCTTCGCCCGCACGCCCCCGGTCTGGCTGAAGGCCGGCGACACCGTGAGCATCGAAATCGAGAAGATCGGCACGCTCACCAACCCCGTCATCAACGAACCCGTTTGATTCGTCCGTCACTCCGAAGATTGCCAATCGCGCGCCGGTAACCACAAAGTTACCGGCGCTTCTCTTTTCTCCTTTCCCCTTCCCCAGTTCCACCGCTCCTCTTCTCGTCCTCTCCTCTCCCATCTCATGGCCTCCCCCCAACTCCCCCGCCGCACTTTCCTCAAGACCCTCGGCGCCGGCGCCGCCGCCGGTCTCGCGTTCCCCTACTTCGCGCGCAACGCCCACGCCGCCGCGCCGAGCAAAGTCCTTCGTCACGCCAGCTTCGGCGCCTCCGGCATGGCGTGGTCCGACATTCAGGCCATCACCGGCAATGAGTTCGTGAAGCTCGTCGCCGTCGCCGATGTCGACCTCAGCAAAGTCGCCGAGGTCAAGGCCCGCTTCCCCGACATTCGCATCTACCAGGACTGGCGCCAGCTCCTCGATAAGGAGGCCAACAATATCGACTCCGTGAACGTGTCCGTGCCCGATCACATGCACGCGCCGATCGGCTACTCCGCGATGCAGCTCGGCAAACACGTCTACGGCCAGAAGCCTCTCGCCCACGATATCTACGAGACTCGCAAGCTCACCGAGCTCGCCCGCGAAAAGAAGCTCATCACCCAGATGGGCATCCAGATTCACTCCATGAAGGTTTACCGCCAAGCCGTCGCCATCGTGCAGAGCGGCGCCATTGGCAAGGTGAAGGAAGTCCACACGTGGAGCAGCAAGAAGTGGGGCGATGCCGGCTCCCCGCCCACCAAGTCCGATCCCGTGCCGTCCTCCCTCGACTGGAACCTCTGGCTCGGCAACGCCGCGGAGCGCCCCTACGTCACCGGCTACTATCACCCCGGCAACTGGCGCAAGCGCCTCGACTTCGGCACCGGCACGTTCGGCGACATGGGTTGCCACATCTTTGACCCTGTCTTCGACGCCCTCGCCCTCACCGCTCCCCTCTCTGTCCGCTCCGAAGGCCCCGCGCCCGACCAATGGAACTGGGCCGTCAACGCCGTCATCCACTACGTTTTCCCCGGCACCAAGTTCACCGCCGGCAATACCGTCCCGGTCACGTGGTATGATGGCGACGCCCGCCCGCCCGCCGAAATCCGCCAGCTCATCGCCGCTGCCAAACCCTCCGAGGTCACGCAGGTCGACGACGCGGGTAAAACCGTGAAGCGGAAACGCGCCGCCAGTGCCGAGCCTGATCAAGGCTCCATCATCATCGGCACCGAGGGCGTGCTCTCCGTCCCGCACATCGCAACGCCGAAACTCTTCCCGGAAATCAAATTCAAGGATTACAAGATTCCGGACGTCGCCGGCACCAACCACTGGTCCGACTGGGCCGAGGCCATCGTCGGCGGGCCCGGTAAACCGTCCGCTCATTTCGGCTACTCCGGTCCGCTCACCGAGTCCGTCCTCCTCGGCAGTGTCGCCGTCCGCTTCCCGCAGACCACCCTCCAGTGGAACGCGGCGAAACTCGCCTTCGACAACGAAAAGTCCGCCAACCAATACGTCCGCCGCACCTACCGTAAGGGCTGGGAAATTGCAGGACTGTAACGGTCGCCCGCGTCACCGGGCTTGAGTCACTCCCCTTCGGGCGCGATCAAAGTCGCGCCCGATTTTTTTATGCACCACGCCCACGTCGCCGCGCTTCCTTGGGACGAGATCCACTCGCCCACGAAAAAATTCCACTCGTTTTCCTGCAATCTCAGCCTCGCGCTCGGCGGCCTGCGCAACGTCGGCCCCTCCGGCGGTGGCCATCCCTTCGACCTGCAACTTCGCCGCATCCCCGCCGGCGCCGCCGTCTGCCCCTACCACCTCCATCTCGCGCAATGGGAATTCTTCGTCGTCCGCCGCGGCCACGGCCGCGTGCGCACGCCCGACGGCTTCACCGACGTCAAACCCGGGGACGCGTTTTTTCATCCGCCTGGATCACCCCACCAGCTTTTCAGCACCGGCCCTGACGAACTCGAAGTCCTGATCATCGCGGACCACCCGCCGCTCGACGCCTGCTACTATCCCGACTCCGACAAGTGGTTCCTGCGTCCGCCCGGGAAGCTCTTCCGCATCACCGAAACCGACTATTTCGACGGCGAAGATCCCGCACCCGCCGGAGCCCCACCTTCACCGTTCGCTCCACCCCCGCCCGCCCTGCCGATCGCCCCTTTTACCCAGCGCCTCGTTGCGATCGACTCGGTGCCGTGGGAGGTCTGGGAGTCGCCCAACAAAAAATTCCGCTCCGCCTACAAAGGCATCTCCGAAGCCCTCGGCGCGAAGCGCAACACTCCCACGGGCCTCGGGGGCCACCCGTTCGATCTCGAAGTCGGCCGCCTCGACCCCGGCCAGTGCGGCTGCCCCTACCACAGCCACTCCTCGCAGTGGGAACTCTTCCTCTTTCACTCCGGCACCGCCACCGTGCGCACTCCCGGCGGCACGCAAGTCTTCGGCCCCGGCGAGCTCGTCCTCCATCCGCCCGGTGAAGCCCACCAACTCACGAACACTGGCCCGGACGAACTCCACTACTCGCTCATCGCCGACAATCCTCCCACCGACATCTGGCACTATCCCGACTCCGACAAGTGGGGCCACAGTGGCACAAAAAAATTCTTTCGCGCCACCGACGTCGACTACTGGGACGGCGAAGAATGAGCCCCCTGCCGGCCGCAGACGCCGCCTCGACCCACCGCGCGCCTACGGCGCCTGTTTCTGCTTCTTCTTTTTCCCGCCATCCGGCCCGCCACCCGGCGGACCTTTGCGTAGGAAACTAGCGTCCGGCGTCCCACGCCACATCCGCGGGATGAACGGATACTGCTCCGTCAACACGTAGTAGTAAGTCCCGCTCGGAAACTCCGGCGTCACGCCTGTGCGTCCGTTGCATTCGTCGAGATCGCCCGCACCGGCGACATACTCCCAGTCTTGGATGAATTTTCCGTCGGGCTTCCCGCCCGGCCCGCCCGCACGCTCCGTCGTCTTCAGGCGATAGCTCGACACCGCGTTCTTCACCGGCGAGCCCAACTCATCGGGCACGCTCGGAATCAGTGGCCCATAAATCGGAAACCCGTCTGCCGCCCAACCCACCAGCACCATGCGCAGCTGGCCCGCCGTCAGCTTCGCCACCAGCGCCTCGGGGATGCCGTGGTAGTGATACGCCCCGTTCGGCTGCACGTGCGCGTGCTCGCCATCGACGCCAAGATTCCGCCCGCCACCGAGCGCCTCGTATTGCCAGCCGCTCGAGCGGTCATCGCGCCACCATTCGGCCGCCGCCGGATCGAACACCACTCCGTTCACGGCCACGCCAAAATTATTCATCCCGTTCGGCGTCGGCTTTACGCCGGCCCGCGGCTCCGCCGGCACCCGAAACTCATACTTCTGCGCAGCAATCGCATTCGGATTTCCCCGTCCGGGAAACGGTCCCGTCGGGTGATTGGGTATCCCATTTGCCCGGATTACGCGGACCGCGCCTTCGACCGTGATGCTCACCTCCGCAGGCACCGCCGGCGCGCCCACCATCACAAGTCCCTCATGCCCCGGGTGCGCGGAAACCGCGTGTCCCACTACGACGCCCCAAATCCACAGCAGTTTTTTCATGGTTAAAATTACTCTACACCCGACCCGCGCTTCGTGACCGGGGCAAGGTCCGTCAGCGTGCGCAAAAACGCCACCAACGCCGCCTGCTCCGCACGCGTAAGCCCGAGTCCTGCGTCCGGATGTTTCGCCAGATTCGGGTCCAGCACCGCCGCGCGTTTCACGCCGTGGTCGTAGTGCGCCACCACGTCCTCGAGCGTCGCGAAGCGACCGTCGTGCATATACGGCGCGGTCAGCGCCACGTTGCGCAACGACGGCGTCTTGAATTTTCCCGCATCGGCCGCCTTACCCGTCGCCTGCGCACGCCCCGCGTCTGCGCTCACGAGATCGAGCCCGTTGCTCTTGAACGCCTGATCGGAAAACAACGTCCCGCCGTGACAGTGAAAACAATCCGCCCCGCGCTTCCCGCGCACCGGATCATACTCCGTCACAAACAGCGCGAAGCCTTCCTTCTCCTGCTCACTCATTTCCGCCTCACCGCGCAACGAGCGATCAAACTTCGAGTCCGCCGCCACGAGCGTCAGGAGATACTGCTCAAGAGCGAGCCCCACGCGCTCAGTCGTAATTTCCCGCGACCCAAATGCCGCCGCAAACGCGTCGCCCATCGCCGAATCTCGCGCCAGCGCCGCGACGATCTTCGACGGCTCACCATGCATCTCGATGGGATTCGTCATCGCCGCCAGTGCCTGGTCGCGCACGCGCGGCTTGCTCCCGTCCCACGCGTAGCTTAGCGACCACGCCAGATTGAAGAGCGGCATTGCATTTCTAATCCCCAGCGAGCCTTCCGCCCCGCGGCTCAGTGCCACTGCATCGCTGAACGCCCGTGCGGGCGCGTGGCAGCTCGCACAGGACTGCGTGCCCTTGCCCGACAACCGCACGTCGAAAAATAATTTCTCACCCAAAGCCACTCCTTCGCTCGTGAGCCCATTGTCCTCCGGCAACGCCGGCTGCGGGAACCCCGCCGGCACGGTAAACGCCACCGGCGTGCCGTGGTAGGACGCGTAATCCCCAACCCGCCGCTCCGCTTTCGCCTTACCTCCCACCGTCGCCCCCGCCTCCAGCCAAAACCAGCTGCGCTCCGCCGCCTGCGCGAGTTGCACCGCGAGCCCATCGCCCTCGCCCGAATGCGTCGACTCGCTTCCGTCGTCCGCGCGGATCGTCACGTCGCGCAACATGCGCGCCACCTCCAGCGCGAGCTTCACCGTCGTCGCCCCCGCCACGCGATAGTCTGCCCGAAAACGCACCGCCATCTTCCGCGCATCCGTCGCCACGTGATACGAGACGCCTCTTTCCCCAATCGCATCGCCTTTGTTCTTCCACTTTCCCTCCAGCGCCAAAAACACAAATCCCCCCTGCCAGCCCCAATGCAATCCGTTCACTACCGGATTCAGCGGGTGTCCGGCCGCCCACCGGCTCGGGTCTGCATGGTTCGTTTCCGCCGGCACGCCCACGGAAAATTCCAGGCCCGCATAGTCACCCGCCGGCACATCCGTGAGCGTCATCGCCAGGCGTCCGCTCTCCGCGTCCAAAAACCCAAACTGCCCTGGCAACTGCACCGTGCCGCCGTCCGTGCGCACCAGCGCCACCTCCGACACCAGCGCCGACATGCGCGTCACGTGCACGATTTGTCCCTTCGCCGTCGGCTGGGCCTCGCTCGGCACCGTCAGCGCGGCACCGTTCCAGCGCAACTCCACCGCGAGCGTCAGCTCCGCCGCGACAAGGGGCGAAACCATTCCAAGGAGCAGACTAAGCAGCCAGCGCATACCTCACCTTAACATTCAGTCGTTAACTCCCGATGTGGTCCCGACGGGGATTTGTTAAGCTCGTGTTAAGCAGCGCGGAGTTGCGCCACCCGGGCGGGCCCGCCAAACCTGCGCCACTCCCATGAACGCCGACGCTCCCGACTCCGGCCGCACGCGCCTGCTGATGATCGACGACGACAAAAAGCTCTGTCGCCTCGTCTCCTCCTACCTCGAGCCGCTTGGCTTCGACGTCACCGCCGTCCACACCGGCCCCGAGGGCGTCGAGCGCGCCACGGCCGCCGACGCCACCTGGCACGCCCTCATCCTCGATGTCATGCTGCCGGGGATGGACGGCTTCGAGGTGCTCAAAAAAATCCGCGTCAAGTCCGCCGTCCCCGTCCTCATGCTTACTGCCCGCGGTGACGAGACTGACCGTATCGTTGGCCTCGAGGTCGGCGCTGACGACTATCTCCCGAAAACCTTTTCCACCCGCGAGCTCCTCGCCCGCCTCCGCGCCGTCCTCCGTCGCAGCGCGCTTAACGCCACGGTCGCCCCCGACGCCGCCGCTCCGCCCAAGGAACTCGTCGTCGGCGAATTGCGCCTCAACCTCGATGCCCGCTCCGCTGTCCTGGGCACCGAGCCTCTCGTCCTCACGCCCGTCGAGTTCGACCTTCTTGCCAGCCTCGCGAAAGCCAAGGGCCGCATCAAATCCCGCGAGGCCCTCCTCGATGAGGCACGCGACCGCAACTACGATGTCTTCGACCGCTCGATCGACGTGCACATTTCCTCGCTCCGAAAGAAACTTCGCGACGATGCCAAGGAGCCGCGCTACATCCGCACCGTCCGCTCCGCCGGCTACATGATGGTCGGACCTGACGCCTAACCTGTGGCTTCCAGCAACGACTGAAACGCCACCGTCTCGACTTTGGACTCGGGCGTTTGATCGCTGAGCAACGCCCGCAGCGCAGCCAGCGAAATCGGCTTGGCCGCGATGCCGTTGACTTCCAGCCGCAGGTATTGGGAACGCGCCTCCGCCGGCAATGCGCCCGCCAGCACAAAAATCCGGCCCTCGAACCGCGCCGCCCGCAGCGCGGCCACCAGCGCGAAGCCGTCTTTACGGGGCATCTGGTGATCTGTAATGACAATATCAAACGGTTCATTTTTCGCCCGGAGGAGTGCCGCCTCCCCGTCGGCGTCCGACACCACCTCGTAGCCGAAACGCCCCAGCGCCTGAGCCAAAAAGCCTCGGACCGTGGCATCGTCCTCGGCGTGCAGTATGCGGGTTTTCATTTTTTCTCAGATTGGACCTCAGGGCACCGTGTAGAGTTCCACGAGCGCAGTGCCCGTGGAGTTAGCCACTCCGCTGACGACGGCGGTATAGGCTCCGGGCGGTAGCGTAACCAGCAGAGCCGCATCCTTGCTTCCGCTCGTCAGCGCGAACGCGCCCACGGCCGCAGCGGTCGCCGCAATCTCGGTCGCGTTCGCCGCGCTGGACCAGTTGTCGTTGGTGGCCAAGACCGTAGCCCCGCTATAGAGCGTAAGCGTAGGGTCGGCTAAGACACCGCTCAGGTTGAAATTCGCCAGTCCAGGGCCGATCGCGCGGACGAGCAACCGGAGTGCACCGGTGCCTCCGATCACGAAGCCCGGAATCAGCACGGAATCGCCGGTGCCGACGAACGCACGGGTCGACGCGTTGACCACCTTGACCGCCGACGAACTCGCCGCGTCGTAAACTTCGAGCAGGGCGATGCCACTGCCGCCGTCAGTCGCCGACACGGGCGCGGAATAGCTGCCGGCACCGAGCGCGGCGACCAACGCGGCATCCTTGCTGGCGGCTGTGAGCGCAAACGCGCCGGCAGCGACCATCGCTGCGGCATCACCCGCCAACCAATTGTCGTTGGTCGCGAGCGTCGTGCCGCCGCTAACCAAACTCAGGCGCGGATCGGCGAGCACGCCACTTACGCCGAAGTTGCCCAGCGTCGGTCCAACCGCGCGCACAAGCATCTGCTTCGTGCCGGTGCCACTGAGCACAAAACCAGGGATAGGCGTGCCGGCTGCGCCGCCGAGCGCCGCCCGGGTCGCGATATTGACGAGCCGCGCCGTGCCACTGGAACCGACCGCGGCGTTTGCGATGGCGGAGTTGCCTACGCCCGAAAGGCCGCCGGCACCACGGGTATCGTAGGTGGCGAGCGCGGTGAGCGTCACCCGATAGTTGGAGGCGATGGTCGCCGTGGAAAAACTTGTCATGTCGCCACCACTGCTCGTGATCGCCGTCGCTCCTGTAAGAGCCGACCAAGTCGTGGCATCGGGGGACGTTTCGATCTTGTAGGTTGCGCCTTCGACCGAGGACCACGTGAGCGCAACCGCACCGCCCGCATTGGTGGCGCTCACGGAAATCGCCGACGCCTGGCTGGCGCGAACGAATTCGGTGACGGTTTCGTTGATCGCGTTAACGATTCCACCGGTCGCCGCGCCGAAATAGGCCCGGCCCACCATATTGGGATATCTCGGCGTGCCGTCCGCTTCAATCGTCAGGAAATACGCCCAAGTGCCGGCGGGAAACTCCGGAGTCACGCAGAAGCGGACATTGTTTTCGTTCAAATCGAAATCCGTTCCCTGGACTTTACCGAGGTCGCCGAGGTAGTCGTAGTCTTCGATGAAGTGACCGAGGGCGTAGGCCGTGCTCACCGCGGGGCCGTAGACCGTGGCCGGCAACGTCGCGCTGCGATTCTGGGTGCGCGCCGCCCAAGCCGGCAGAGTTGTGCGCCCAGTGGTGGCGAGATTGGTCGTGCCATTGGTGCCGTCGCGTTTCACGTAACCGGAAATCATGCGGCGGAGGCCGCTCTTCGCGTCCATCGGCGAAGAGTAGCCGTAGGGACCATAAACGGGCAGGCCGTCTTGCAACCAGGCGACGATGGGCGAGTGCGCCGTGACCGGGCCAGTGCTCTCGGTGTAGATCTTCGTGCTCGGGTTAAAGTCAACATGATCGCCGAGCTGATAGCGCACCGCGGGGGCATTGGCGTGATAATGGTGGTTTGTCTGGGCCTGATGCGCGAACGCCGGATCGAAGGTCTGCCCCTCGTTGTGATAGGCTTCCCGGTTCCACACGCCGTCACCGCGCAGACCGTTGACGGGCGAGGCGTCGGCGTTGCTCGCCGTCGAATAGGAAAACGCATCGCGGTTGTCGAAAGCGGCGACGCCGTCGACAAAGTAGCCGATGGCCGCGAGGCCGGTGAGGGTCTTGGTCGTCGGAATGGTCGGCACCCGCGGGATACGGTAGAGCACGCCCGCGTTGGCCGGATAACTCGGAAACGGCTGGGTGTGGGCTGCATTGCCATACCACGGGCCCATGACGTGGGTGCCGAGGCCGCTCGAGCGAAGATAGACCCAATTCGCGGAATACGACACCTGGATCACGCCCGCGTAGCTGGGCGTAGTCTGGGAAGTCGTGCCGCGCGTCCACGTGGTAACGGAGGTGCCAGCGAGCCGCGCGGCGTCGGTCTCGTAGATGCGCGCATAGCGGCGAGTGTTGGCGGTCTGCCAGGACTCGAGCTGCGGCTCGGCGGCAGCGGCGGTAGAGACGAAAGCTGCGCCCGCAAGCGCGGCGAAGATTGAAAGGAAGGGGAATTTCATGGAGTGGGTGGCTGACTCCGATGAAACCACGCCTGGGTTAAGTGGATGTGTGTCACGGCGGGATTTTTGTTAAGCAGGCGTAAACGGGCGGGATTTCCGGCACCGACTCGCGTAGGCTGCCCAGGTCGAGTCGCCCCGCGCCCATGAAAGTCACCGCCCCTCTCTCGCTGAAAATCTCCCTCTGGTTACTCGCCAATTTGCTGCTGCTGGCGACCGCGGGTGGCGCATTCTACATCTCACAGTTTGGCCTCGGCTGGAATTCCCTGACCCGCGGCGCCCTCGGCGAACAGCTGCAAAGCATCGGTGACTCCATCGCCCGCGATCTCAATTCCGAGCCATCTGGGGTGCGACCCACCATCTTGAGCACACGCGCCCGGAAATACGGTGCGGATTTCTATCTCTTCCGTAACGACGGCATCCAGGTAGCCGGTCCCGCCGTGGAACTACCGACGCCCGTGCGCGACGAGCTGAGTCGTGGAAACCTCCGTGGCGAAGAGGGACCTCCGGGAATGCGACCACCGCCCCGCCCGGGCCGTGGTGAAGGAGGTCCACCGCCCGGCGAAGATCGGGGCCCGCCAGGGAAACGCCCTCCTTCAGGTGGACGCCTGCCGGGCGAAGCCCGGTTGAGCGAAGGTCGCTTTGTCTTTCGCACCGGCACACCCACGGCCACTTGGTTCGGGCTGCGTCTACCCATTCCCAATGACTTTGGCCGCCCCGTCCCCGGCACAATCATCATTCGAGCATCTTCGCTCTGGTCGGTAGGACTATTGCTCCATGCCGGACCTTGGCTAGCCGTCGCAGTGGGCGCCCTCGTGCTGTCCGTCCTCTTTTGGCTGCCGCTCATTGGCAGCATTACGCGATCGCTCAACCGGCTCACCCGTGCAACCGAACGTATAGCAGAGGGACACTTCGATACGCGCGTCGCCCTCGACCGTCGCGACGAACTCGGCCACCTCGGCGTGTCCGTCAACCGCATGGCCGAGCGACTCGACACACTCGTGAACGGTCAGAAGCGCTTTCTCGGCGATGTCGCCCACGAACTAGGCTCGCCGCTCGGTCGACTCCAAGTTGCCACCGAAATACTGGAAACCCGCGCCGATCCCGCGCTCCACGAACATGTCGCCGACGTGCGCGAGGAAGTTCAACAGATGGCCACGCTCACCAACGAGCTGCTCGCCTTTACCAAAGCCGGACTGCGCCCCCGCGACGCCGAGCTGCAGGAAGTGGCCCTGCCCTACCTCGTCCATGAGGCCCTCGTGCGCGAACACGCCGTTTCACGCGTGAAGGTCACCATCCCGCCTGATCTCGTGGTGCGCGCCGACGCCGCCTTGCTCGGTAGAGCCATCGGAAACCTCCTCCGCAACGCCGTGCGCTACACCACGCCCGACGATGCCATCCGGGTCGTAGCACAAAGGGATGGTCCTTGCGTGCTGCTCGCCGTGGAAGACGAAGGGCCCGGCGTGCCACCCGAGGCGCTCAACCGGCTCGGCGAGCCCTTCTATCGCCCAGACTCAGCCCGCAGCCGTGAAGCCGGCGGCACCGGTCTCGGTCTCGCCATCGTGCGCAGCAGCCTGGCCGCGTGCGGCGGCGAAGTGCATTTCACTAACCGCACACCCCGCGGATTTCGCGCCGAGCTGCGCTTGAATCTCGCCCATAGCTAATCGGTGAGACCGCCCAACCTTTACCGCGCCTTAAAGAAAAAGAAGTAACTTTTCATGATCGCCTAACACAGGGGTGGTTTACTGGCGGCACTCCACCCCCGTCATGAAAACGTTCGTCGCTTGCTGCCTCCTCGGCACCGTCGCCCTCAACGTCGCTGCCCTCTCGTCGGATAATCACCGTGGCCCCGCTACTGCCCCGGCCGCTGCATCTTCGAGCTGCGCCTCCGCCGCTCTCACTTCAGAGGTCACCCGACGGCCCGCGAACAATCCCCTACTCGCTGCTTTTGATGCCGATGGCCAACTGAGCGCCGCCGAAATCGATCGCGCGAGCGAACTGCTCCGCATGCTCGACGCCAATCGCGATGGCGTGCTCACCGCCGACGAGGTGCCCATGCCCTGCGGCTGGCGCTGATTTTCTCCTCTCTCCAACGCCCAACGTCGAACTTTACACGGGCATAACAAAAATCAGCGGCGCATTAACCGTAGCGAAACAATCGGGCCGTCTTGCTCTGTAATCACCAATTGCACCGCTCACTTCATCGCCCATTTGGACGGTAACGGCGCCATTGGGGCCGGATCATCCCTATGAAAATGAAAACTGCAAAACTCCTCTTCACCCTCAGCCTGCCACTTACGCTCGTCGCTTTTTCGCTCGCCGAGACCGACGACGCTCCGGTTAAGGGACCGCGCCCTGGCCACCGCCCCCCACCTCCATTGGTGCACGCGCTCGACATTAATCACGACGGCGTGATTAGCGCTAGCGAGATCGCCGCCGCTCCTACAGCCCTGCGCAGTCTGGACACCAACGGCGACGGTGTGATCTCGGCCGACGAACTCCATCCGCCGCTGCCGGCCGATTCGTCGGCCCATCGTGATCATCCTGCACCTCCCGCTACTGTCAGCCGGGCGCACCCGACTCCGCCATTGATGCTGGCACTCGACGCCAATGCTGACGGCTCGCTTTCCGCCACCGAAATCGCCAACGCCCCAACCAGTCTCGCCGCTCTAGATTTCGACCACGACGGCCAGCTCTCCGGCGATGAGATTCATCCTCCCGGTCCATCTCGAGACTGATATGCCGAATACTGCGACCAGTCACCCCGCCGACTACTAGGCGGAGTGACTCCCGATCCCTCGTTAATCCTCCACGGTCACTCCGAATGAAGGATCTACGTTTCCGGCCCTCACATTCGCTAACTGCTCATCCGCCATTCTGTCGCCATGAACTCGATCTCCCGCTCGCCCTTCTGCGCTTCAGCCGAAACTTCCCGCACCGAGACCTCACCCGAGGTCAACGCCTACCAGTGGTTACTTGTCCTCGGATTTCCCGCTCCGGTCGCCGCTGCCTCCACCATGCCGGAACTCTTCACGAATGAGGAGTCCCGCCGCATAACCCGATAGACGGATCGAGACGAATCCGCGGTCCTGTCGCCGTCTGGCCTGCACCGCGCGCCTACAACTTCGCTCAAACTACTCGGGCGACGTCACAGCGGGTGCGACCGTGCAGCGCACCTTGACGGGCGCCGCGTTGACCCGGCCGAAGATTGTCGTGAGCGCGGCGTTGGCCGCATCGCGGCCGCGCGCGATCACGGCGATGTGGTATGGATCAATGCTGTCCGTCGGGTCGAAAAGATACCACTGCCCCCCGAGCCACGCCTCGAAGCACGCGTGAAAATCCATGGGCTCCAAGCCCACGGCGTAACAGCCCACGTAGCGCGCCGGGATGTTCAGCGCGCGACACATGGAGATCGCGAGGTGGGTATAGTCGCGACAGACGCCCTTTTTCAGCTGCCACACGTCCCACGCCGAGGTGCGCGAGTCGGTCGCGCCGGGCGCATAGACGAGGGTTGCATCCACCCAACGGCATATCTCGCGGACCTGATCAGCGCGGTTGGAAATTTTACCGAAGAGATCCCACGCGTGCTGGTTGAAGCGGTCGCTCTCGCAGTAGCGACTCGGCAGCATGTAGGTGAGAATCGAGAGCGGCAGACGCCCGGGATTGTCGATCTTCACCTCCGCTGGCATCGCGGGCCGACGCACTTCCACCATTGCCCGATACGTGACCTCAAACATCCCGGCCGGCGCCTCGACGCGAAACACCCGGTTGCCCTTCGACGTCGCCGTGCGCTCACCGATCGGCAAATCCGGGGTAAGGCGAATGCCCTCGTCGCCCACGTGTTGAAACGGATCGCGGTTGGCGAGAATGTTGAAAGTGAAATTCGCGGTGGGGGACTGCACCTCGTAGCCGAGAGTGCAGCCGACAGAGAGAATCATGACGGGGCGGAGCGTGCGGAGCCTCCGATTGAGTTCAATCCGGATTCCCGTCCACGTGTGCGTGCGAGTTTCCGTCGCCCGGCCGGCAGGGTGAAAACAAAACGGCCCCCGGCAGTAAAGCCGGGGGCCGCGCAAAGCGAAAATCGAATTACTCAGACGATCACTTGAACTTGTAGTCTACGCGCAGCGAGTAGGAGCGACCGCGCGGATCGGCGATGCGAGGCTCCCAGCTGCTGCCGGCACCGCTGTTGGTGTCGTAGGTGGCAGAGAAGGGCGGGTCCGTGTTGAAGAGATTCCGGACACCGGCGATGAGCGTCACATTCTTGATGCCGCGATAGGTCGCACTCAGGCCGTAGATGCTGTAGGGCTTCACGATCGGATTCCAGTCGACGGGCTTCACGGAGCCATTGGCGACGCCGGGGAGCACGGCATCGGTGTAACTGCCGCGGTAGACATTATTCACGAGGAACGACCAGTTACCCTGCCGGTAGCCGATGCTCGACGAGTGCTTCAGATGGAGCCCGATGTCACTTGAGCGCGTGAAGGTATCGATCTCGTTCGCGCTCCAGGGGGCCGTGGGCAACAGCCGGGACTTCTTGGCGAGCAGGTAGGAGAGATCGTAACCGACGGTGAGCTTGCCGCGACCGAGGTCGGAGTTGGCTTTCGCACCGACCTCCACGCCGCGCGTGGTGGTCTCGCCGGAGTTCACCCAGCGCGTGTCGATCAGCGAGATGGTGCCGTCGGAGCGACGCGTGAAGCGGTCTTGGAACAGCGCATAGTTCTGCAGGAGCTGCGTGGTGCTGAAGCTCTGGATGGTTCCTGAGCGGTTAACCTGCCACCAATCGACGTTGCCGCTGAGGTGCTTGTTCACCTGCACGACGACGCCGGCGGAATACATCTTGGCGGTCTCGGGGTCCAAATCGGGCTTGCCGCCGAAACGGACGTTGGCGGTGTTCGGCTGAATCAGTTGGCCGGTGCCAGGATCGATGAGTCCGGTTGCGGCGAGCGGGCTGTCGGTGAAGGGATCATATTGCTGCTTGAACGTCGGCACGCGGAACCCGGTGCTGTAGGAACTGCGGACGAGGAACATGTCGTTCGGGGCGTAGCGCAGGGTGAACTTCGGATTTTTGCTGCTGCCGAAACCGGAGTATTGGTCGATGCGGCCGGCCGCGTTAAGGTCGAGACCCTTCAGGATCGGAATCTGGAACTCGGCAAACACGGCCTTGACGATGCGTTTGAGCGGGCCAGAGGTCGCGAGGCTGTTGTCGAAGGGCGCGTTGAAGATGAGCGAGTCGGACGAATTGAGGTTCGCGCGCTGGTCGCCGTTGAAGAGGAAGGTCTCGCGGCGCCAATCCACGCCGAGGGCGGCCTGCACAGTGCCGGCCGGAAGCTTGAAGAGCGGGCCCGACGCACCGGCGTCCATGTTATCGGTGCGGTAAGTGCCGCCGTAGAGGGCCACGCCGTCGGCGCGGGTCTTGTTGATCGCGGCCATCGCCTCGGGTGTCTGCGTGTAGGAGAATACGTCGACGACGCCCGTGTTGATCAAGTTTACGAAGGGCACCGAATAAACATAGCCGCTGTTGAGCACCGACTTGCCCTTGCTCTCGGCGCGCGAGGCGCCGACACGGTAATCCCACTGCGAGAGGAAGCCGAGGGAGCCCTCGAGGCCGGCCATGAGGCGATAGGTGTCCGTCGTGGTCGTAAACGCGCGGTTGCCGAGCGGCACGGAGCGCCAGCGAAACGCCATCGGCGAACCGCGGTTCGCCGCGATTTCCGGGAAGTAGCCGGCGAGAACGTTGAAGACCTTGTTGTAGCTCGCTCCGGTGCTCGGGTAAGCCATGTTGAACAGCGGATTCGGCACGGTGGTGCGGCCATCTAGCGCGGTCGTGGTCGCTGTTGCACTGCTCGACCACTGGTTGGGAGAAAAGCTCTTGTTCGACTCCGAGCGACCGAAGACACCTTCCGCGACGAGCCGGTGTTTCTCCGCGATCTGGAATGTGCCGCGGGTGACGAGATTTTTGTTCTTCACCGGCTGCTGGATCACGGCGGCGCGACCAGTGTCCCAGGCAGAGCCGTATTTCGAAGCCGGCGAAGCCCACAGGACTTCATCGTAGGGCCCCATGCCATCGAGACCCGAGTAGCCCGGGCCGCCGGGCACGTCGACGTAGTTGATGCCGTTGATACGGAGCGCGGCGTTTTGTGGGTCCAGCGGTCCGGTGCCGTTGGCCTGACCGGCGCCGGTGATCGCGGTCTTGATGGATCCGATCGTAAACAGCGTCGCGATGGGCGTGCCACGGGTGTCGGGAGAGACGCCGCGGTTCACCTGGAATGTGTTAACGAAATCGCGCTGATCACCGCGCAGGACCTTATGGTCGGCGAGGGCGACCGAGGCCATGACGTTGTATTTGTCGCGCTTCAAATCGCCGAAGCCTGCGACTGCGGTATAGCGGAAGATATTTCCGCCACCCTGTTCGGTGACGTCCATTGCCGCGCTGGCCGAGGCGCCCTGATAATTGGTCTTGAGGATGAAGTTGATCACACCGCCGACGGCATCGGTGCCGTAGATCGCGGATGCACCATCCTTCAGGACTTCGACGCGCTCGATGGCGGCAAAAGGAATGGAATTGAGATCGACTACTCCGCCATTGAGGCCGTGCGAGGAAACACGGCGGCCATTGAGGAGAATGAGTGTCGCTCCGGCACCCTGCATGCGGAGATTGGCGGAGGAGGCGCCGTTGTTGCCGCGCTGTGCACCAGCGACGACGTCGGCGTTGGACGCGAGATTGTCGAGACCGTTGCCGTTGATATTCATTTCCATGAGCATCTGCTCGGCGCTGACGATGCCGCGCTGCTCAAGTTCGAGGGGCGTAATAGTGAGCAGCGGCGTAGCGCCCTCGCCATCGAGGCGCTTGATCATGGAACCGGTGACGACGAACTTCTCGAGTTTCGCGGCCTCGGCTTCTTTCACTTCAATCGGCGTGGGGGCTGATTGCGCCCCGGCGACGGATGGTAACAGCTGCGCGGCAGCGGCGACTGAAAACAGAATCGCCGATTTCCGCTTATAACGGATGTTCATAGGTGTGGTGGTGCCGCTGTCCCGGCGAGGTGGTGTCGCAGGCTATATGACAAACGGCATCCGCAGGTCACTTAATCCCCCACTAGGTGGCAAGGACGAATCCCCGGGGGCGATGGCAGTTCCTTTCACGCCACAAAAAAGCGCGGAGCCTGGTAGGCTCCGCGCTTCGCGCTGAAATCGGACAATCGATCTCGCTTAGAACTTATAGCTAATCTTGCCGTAGTAGCTCGCGCCGTTGAAGCCGAAGGGCGAGATACCGCTGTAGGGGAAGATGCCAACGTTGTCGCTGCCGGAGAACGCGGTGCCGTTTACGACCTTGGAGCGGATGTTTTCCGTCGGGTAGACATTGAACAGATTGTTCATGCCGGCCGAAACCGAGAGCTGTTTGTTGACGCGGTAGGTCACATCGAGATCGGTGATCCACTTTGCCTCAAAGGTCTGGATGACCTGCTTATTTGTGCTAACGGGCACGGTGTCGGCAAACGCGACCTTGTAGCCCGGGGTAAGGGCGTCGATCTGCGCTTGGGAGGCGCCGGTGAACGCAACCGAAGAAACCTCTCCATAACGGACGTTGCGAAGCATGAAGCCCCACGCACCGAGATCGTAGTTGGCGATCAGGTTGATCGTGTTGCGCGGCTGGCCCTTTTCCATGCGGATTTTTTCCGTAAGGTCGAAGAGCGGCGTGGTGATGCCCAGCGCGGCGAGTTGCGGCGGAGTAGGCTTGAATTTGGTGACCTCAGTCTTGTTGGAGTTACCGCTGGCGGTGAGCGTGAGCTTACCGGCGTTCTGAATCTTCATCGTGTAACGCAGAGTTACGTCGACGCCCTTGGTCTTGGTGTCGACACCATTGGTGAAGTAGCGACCGCCACCGACCGCGGGTAGACCGCGCGAGACGAGGAAGTTGACGACCGGCGTGCCAATGAAGTTCGACGAGAGAACGATCCGGTCGTCGATTTCGATCTGATAGAAGTCGATTGAAGAAGTGAAGGCCTCGATCGGCTGCCAAGTGAAGCCACCGCTCCAGTTGATGGATTTTTCCGGCGTGAGGGCCGAAGCGCCAAGCGCCTGGGCGATAGGCGTGCCGACTGGGAAGGTGCTCACCTCGTAGGGCACGCCACTGATAAAGTTCGTGGCCGTCGAAGCGAACCACTGCTGCGCGAGATGCGGCGCGCGGAAGCCGCTGCTAAGCGAGGCGCGGACCGCAAAGCCTTTCAGGAGTTCATAGCGCGTCGCCAACTTCCCCGTCGTGCTGTTACCGAAATCGCTATAGTCCTCGAAGCGACCGGCGGCGCTGACGAGCCACTGGTCGGTAAGTTTATTTTCGAGATCGACGTAGAGCGCCTTGCTTGTGCGTGCATGCGAGCCGGCTTCGGAGGGCTTAAAACCCGCGAACACCTGCGCGCCCGGCACGCTGGTGCCGATTGTGCCGGCATTCGGTCCGTCGATGATCTTGCCGCCCGCATCGCGGTAAGAGTCGGGTTCGCCGGCCTTGACCTTGTATTGCTCCCAACGCACTTCGGCGCCGACAGCGACCTTGAGAGGAGACTTCAGGCCGACATCGAGCTGGTTCGAGAGATCGACGTTGGTGGTGGACTGGAGATTCTTGAGGCCGCCGGAGTCAAAGCTCGTCTTGCTCGGTGCACCGATGGTGTCGTTGATTGACTGCGCGGTGGTATAGCCGAGGTTGTTGTAACCGTAGACGGAGCTCACGTCCCAATTCCAGCCGGACGCCTTGCCGCGAAGGCCACCGCCGAGGGAGAAGTCTTCGACGTTGGACTGAATGACCGGCAGGAAGCCGTTGGGCCAGATGGAGCGGATGGTGCGGTCATCACCAGAGCGACGGAAAAAGCCGGCGCCTTCGCCGTGTTTGCGGGAATAACCACCAAAGACGTAGGCCGTGATCGCGCCGTTTTCGAGCGGGAGCTCGCCGTTGAACCAAAGGCCGTCTTCCTTGGAGCGCGGGTCACCGAAGCGGTGGTTGAGGCGGTTGATGGTGGCTTCGCGGGCATCGAGCGTTCCGTTGGAGGCGCTGAGACCGGTGCCAGAACCATAGTTGCCCGAAATGGTGGTCAACGTGCCGGTCGCCGAACGGCCGAAGTATTGCTGACGCGTGTCGGGTTGGATGCGGTTGGTCGGGCTCTTATTGCGGGACCAGGCGCTCACAAAGAGCGAACCTTCTTTCTTCGGACCGAACTTCATGCCGGAGTAAATCTCGGCCTTGAGGTCGCGACCGTCGCCACGCTGCGTCGCACCCCAGCTGACGTTGATGCCGGAGCCGACATCTTTGCGGAGGATCACATTGATCACGCCCGCGATCGCGTCCGAACCGTATTGCGCCGAAGCGCCGTCACGGAGGACTTCGATCTGGCCGGTGCCGACCGTGGGGATAACGTTGAAGTCGGTGGAAACAGAGCCGCGGCCGATGGAGCCGTTGAGATTGACGAGCGCGCTAGTGTGGCGGCGTTTGCCGTTGATGAGCACGAGGGTCTGGTCGGGCGCGAGGCCACGCAGCGTCGCGGGGCGGACGTGATCCGTGCCGTCCGTCAGCGACGGACGGGGATAGTTGAACGACGGCACGAGCGTCTGGAGAATCTGCGCCGTCTCGGTGTAACCACCGCGATTGATCTCGGCAGCCGTGATGATGTCGATCGGCACCGGCGAGTCCGCGACCGTGCGGTCATTGAAGCGCGTGCCGGTGGAAACGAAGGCCTCGAGCTTGATCGGATCCGACTTGTCCGCGGGAGCGGTTTGGGCGGAGAGGGACGCCGCAGCGCCCGAGACTAACAATGCGATCGCAGCGGGAGTCAGGACCGCGGCTCGTCGCAACACGGCACTGTGAGTCGCCGTGACGGTGGGAGTGTGTTGGTTCATACCGTGCCAATAGAACAAGGGTTTCCGTGACAAACAAGTGACAACCCATGTTTTTGCCGGCCTCGCTACCGTCACCTACTTGCGCTTGAGAACACAGCCAAACCGCCCGCGCCGCGTTTGCATTCGTTCTTGGGAACGTGCAATCGTCCTCCTCATGCCGCGTCCTTCCCTTCGCCTGCACTTCATCGTCACGGGTCTGCTGACCCTCTGCGTCGCCCTCGCGCCAGCGCTCCGCGCCCAGCGCACACCAGTTGAAGCCGAGCGCGGCATGGTCACTTCAGCCCACGAGCTCGCCTCGCTCGCCGGCCTCGAAATGCTCCAGCGCGGCGGCAACGCCGTCGATGCTGCTGTCGCCACCGGCCTCGCGCTCACCGTCGTTTATCCCTTCGCCGGCAACATCGGCGGCGGCGGCTTCATGCTTATCCGCCTAGCCGACGGTCGCAGCATCGCCATCGACTACCGCGAGACCGCTCCCTCCGCCGCCTCGCGCGACATGTATGTCGGGCCCGACGGCAACGTCCTGACCGGCCCCAACTCTTCCACCGTCGGTTGGCGAGCGAGCGGCATTCCCGGCTCCGTCGCCGGATTCGCCCTCGCCCTCCAGAAATACGGCTCGGGCAAAGTAACCTGGGCCGACGTCTGCGAACCCTCCCGTCGCCTCGCCACCGATGGCCACGTGGTTTCCCAGACGACCGCCGCCGGTCTCCGCACCTACGCCAAGCTCCTCGGCCAATTTGAAGAATCGAAGAAGATCTACCTGAAGGGCGGAGCGTTTCTCCAGACCGGCGATCTCTGGAAACAGCCCGATCTCGGCGCCACCTTCACCCGCCTGCAGAAGAACGGTCCGCAGGAATTCTACGAGGGTGAGACTGCGCGGCTCATCGTCGACGCCATGAAGAAAAACGGCGGCACGATCACGCTCGACGACCTCAAGAACTACAAGGTCGCCGAGCGCGTCCCGTTGCGCGGCGCCTACCGTGGCTACGAGATTCTCACCATGCCACCGCCCAGCTCCGGGGGCATCGCGCTCCTCCAGATGTTTGCCATGCTGGAGCCGCACAACGTCAGCGCCCTCGGCGCCCAATCCGCCGCGAAATACCACCTCTTCACCGAAGTCATGCGCCGCGCTTTCTGCGACCGCGCCGAATATCTCGGCGACCCCGACTTTGTCACCGTGCCCACCGCGCAGCTCCTCGACCGGGAATACCTGAAGAAGCGCATGGCCGACTTCTCCGCCACCCAGGCCACTCCTTCCGACAAGATCGTGGCCGGTCTCGGCCCGGTGAAACTCACGGGCACCGCCACGCCCCGCACCCACCTCTACTCCGAATCGACCGAAACCACCCACTTCTCCGTGGTCGACGCGGCCGGCAACGCCGTCTCCAACACCTACACGCTCAATGGTGCCTACGGCAGCGGCGTCACCATCCCCGGCACCGGTATTTTGATGAACAACGAAATGGACGACTTCACCGCCAAAGTCGGCGTGAAAAACATGTTCGGCCTCCTACAAGGCCCCGCCAACGCCATCGTCCCCGGCAAGCGCCCGCTCTCATCCATGACACCCACCATAGTTCTCAAGGACCAGCAGCTCTTCCTGGTCACCGGTAGCCCCGGCGGCCCCACCATCATCAACACTGTGCTCCAGATCATCAGCAACGTGATCGATTTCAACCAGAGCGCGACCCAAGCCGTCGAGTCGCCCCGCATCCATCACCAGTGGATGCCCGACCAACTCAGCTACGAGCGCAACGGTCTCAGCACTGACACCGCCACCGTCCTCAAGTCCCTCGGTCACTCGTTCAAGGAACGCGCCTCCTACGAGGGCGCCTATCAAGGCGACGGCGAGACCATCATGGTCGACCCCAAGACCAAACTCCGCCTCGGTGCTGCCGATCCCCGCAAGGGCGACTCCAAGGCCGTCGGTCACTGAGTCCTTCGCTCAGCCTCAACCTCCAAGCGCGTTGTCGACCAACGCGCTTTTTTTGGGCCCACTCCTGCCTCAGCTCCCCCGCACCATGAAACTCCTTGCCCGTTTCGCCCCGTTCGCCGTCGTCGCCCTGCTCGTTGCCACCGCCCTCCGCGCCTCGCCCGAGCACCTCGTGTGGTTCGATACGCCCGCGACCCATTTCACCTCTTCGCTCCCGCTCGGCAACGGCCGACTCGGCGCCATGCTCTTCGGCGGCCTCGCCGAGGAACGCATCGTCCTCAACGAATCCGGGATGTGGTCCGGCTCGCCGCAAGATTCCGACCGCCCCGACGCCGCCCAGGCCCTCCCCGAAATCCGCCGGCTCCTGCTTGAGGGCAAAAACGCCGAAGCGGAAGCGCTCGTGAACAAAAACTTCACGTCCGCCGGTGTCGGCTCCAACCGCGCTCGCGGCGCCAAGTCCCCCTACGGTTCCTACCAGGTGCTCGGCAACCTCCGCCTCAAGTTCCTCGCCACGCCCACCCACCCCGCCGACGCCACACCCACCGCCTACCGCCGCGAACTCGATCTCGCGACCGCCACCGCCAAACTCACCTACACGTTCGGCGACGTCACCTACACGCGCGAGGCCTTCGTGAGCGCTCCCGACGAAGCCATCATCATCCGCCTCACCGCCAGCCGGCCCGGCGCCCTCAACTTCGACGTCCTCCTGGATCGTCCGGAAAACTTCTCCACGACGTCCGGCGGTCCCGACCGCCTGCTCATGACCGGCCAGCTGCCCGACGGGAAAAACGGCACCGACGGCGTCCGCTTCGCCACCCGCGTCCGCGCCCTCATGCCAACCGGCGACCTCTCGTCCACCGCCCACACCCTCGAAATCCGCGACGCCACCCAGGTCGTCCTCCTCGTCACCGCGCTCACCGACATCCGCTCCTTCGCCAACCGTCGCGCCGACGACCCCGTCGCCGCCACCGACGAAGACCTCGCGCATGCCGTCGGGAAAAATTTCACCGCCCTCCGCGCCGCCCACCTCGCCGACTACCAGCCCTACTTCAACCGCGTCGCCCTCCGCCTCGGCTCCACCCTTCCCGCCACCGCCGCACTCACCACCCCCGCCCGTCTCGCTGCGCTCCGCGACGGCGGCAGCGACCCTAGCCTCGCCGCGCTCTTCTTTGATTTCGGCCGCTACCTCCTCATCTCCTCGTCCCGCCCCGGCGGTTTTCCCGCCAATCTCCAGGGCATCTGGGCCGAGGAGATCCAAGCCCCGTGGAACGCCGACTGGCACCTCAACGTCAACGTTCAGATGAACTACTGGCCCGCGGAAGTCTGCGGCCTCGGCGAACTCGCCCGCCCGCTCTTCGCTTTCATCGAGTCGCTGCAGAAACCCGGCGCCGTCACCGCCCAGAAATACTACGGTGCGCGCGGCTGGGTCGCCCACGTCCTCGGCAATCCCTGGGGGTTCACCTCCCCCGGCGAAGCCGCCAACTGGGGCTCTGCCAACAGCGGCTCCGCCTGGCTCTGCCAACACCTCTGGGATCACTGGCTCTTCACCGGCGACAAAAAATTCCTCGCTTGGGCCTACCCGATCCTGAAGGGCTCCGCGCAGTTCTACTCCGACCTCCTCATCACCGAGCCGAAAAACCAGAGGCTCGTCACCGCCCCGTCTAATTCTCCGGAAAACGCCTTCCTTCTCCCCAACGGCAAACGCGCCAACGTGTGCATGGGGCCCACCATCGACCAACAGCTCATCCGCTACCTCTTCAACGCCACCATCGAGTCCGCCAAAATCCTCGGCCTCACCGGGGAGGAAGCGTTCACCGCGCACCTCGCCGAGCAGCGCGGCCGTCTCGCCCCCACCCGTATCGGCTCCGACGGCCGCATCATGGAATGGCTCGAGGAATACCCCGAGGCCGACCCCCAGCACCGCCACGTGTCCCACCTCTGGGGCCTCCATCCCGGCCACGAAATTTCCGTGCGCCGCTCGCCCGAACTCGCCGCCGCCGCCCGCAAATCCCTCGAAGTCCGCGGCGATGCCGGCACCGGCTGGAGTATCGCCTACAAGCTCAACCTCTGGGCCCGCCTCCGCGACGGCGACCGCTGCGAAAAAATTCTCCGCACTCAGCTCACCCCAGTCGAAAACCTCGGCATCGACATGAAGAAAGGCGGCGGCACCTACCCCAACCTCTTCGACGCCCACCCACCCTTCCAGATCGACGGCAACTTCGGCGCCACCGCCGGCATCGCCGAAATGCTCCTCCAAAGCCACGCCGGCGAAATCGATCTCCTCCCCGCGCTCCCGTCCACTTGGCCCGACGGCGAAGCCCGCGGCCTCCGCGCCCGCGGCGGCGTAATCGTCGACCTCGCCTGGAAAAACGGCCGCGTCACGACCTACCGCTTGTCCGCCAAGGCACCTGCCCCGGTCACCGTCCGCGCCAACGGCGAAGCCAGCGAAGTCACCCCCGACAAACTCTGAGTCCGCCAGCCCGCTCACGCCCACTGGCGGCGACGTTGCATCATAAATTTCGTGCTCCCTCACCGGAGGCCAGCTACACCCTCGGCCGATGCAACTCCGCCCTTTCGGCCGCCACCCGTTCACCACGTCTGAAATCGGTTTCGGCGCCTGGGCCATCGGCGGCTCGTGGGGCGCGCAGGCCGACACCGATTCCCTCGCCGCCCTCCACCGCGCCCTCGACCTCGGCGTCACCTTTATCGACACCGCCGCCGGCTACGGCAACGGCCGCAGCGAAAAACTCATCGCCCGGGTCCTCCGCGAACGCGCCGCCAGCGGCCGCTCCGAGCGCATTTTCGTCGCCACGAAAACCCCGCCCGCTCCCGGCGACTGGCCGCCGTCGCCCTACGACCGCGCCGAGGACCGCTTCTCCGAGACTTACCTTCGCGAGAACCTCGCTACCCGTTGCGCCAATCTCGGCGTCGAAAAAATCGACTTCCTCCAGCTCCACACCTGGACACGCGCGTGGAACCGAAATCCGATTCCTTTCAAGATCCTCCGCCAGCTCCAGCGCGAGGGCCGCATCGGGCTAATCGGCATTTCCACGCCCGAGCAGGATCAAAACGCCGTCATCGATCTCATGCGCGGCGGTTGGGTCGATGCCGTCCAGGTAATCTACAACCTCTTCGACCAAGAGCCCGCCGCTGAACTCCTCGATGTCGCCCAGGAATGCGGCGTCGCGGTCATCGTGCGCGTCGCCTTCGACGAGGGCGCACTCACCGGCAAGTTCACGGCCGCCACCACTTTCGCACCCGATGATTTTCGGGCGAAGTATTTTGCTGGCGACCGCCTGCCGCGCGTCCTCGCCCGCGTCGCCGCCATCCAGTCCGATCTCGCCGGTTCCGGCTACACGCTCCCGCAGGCCGCCCTCAAGTGGGTGCTCGCCCACCCTGCCGTCTCCGTCGTTATTCCCGGCATCCGCAACGTCGCTCAGGCCGAGGCCAACTGCGCCGTCAGTGACCTCCCCGCCATGCCCATTGCACTCGTCCACCAACTCCGTCGCCACCACTGGCGCCGCGGCGTCTGGTATGCCGGAAAATAATCCGCCGTCCATGTCCACGCTCGTCCGCCTGCTCAGACTTCGTCCGACCGTCATCGCCCTACTTCTCGCGGCGACCTGCTGTGCACCCTTGCTAAACGCTCAGGCGCCGGCCCCGGCTCCGAACTCGGCGCCGTCGACGAGCCCCAAGATCGTTCCAGCCCGCGCGGCATCCCCTCTACGACTGCTCCCCCGCGACCGTCCCTATGAATTGCGGATGCTCTACCTCGAGGATCCGCGCTTACCGCGTCTCGCCCCGGCTCAGCGCCCGTTGCTCTACACCAAACTCGAGCGCCTCCTTCTCGAGTGGCTCGGCTACACGGTGAAACTGCGCGAAGTCGGCGCCCGCGATCTCGGATCCGAGTTCACCCGCTACGACCAGGTATTCGCCCGATCCGCCAGCATCATCCGCAACACCGATCTCGATCCCGCCGGCCCGCTCGGTGCGGAAAAGCTCCGCGGCGTCATCGCCCGCGATTTTCGCAACCGTCCGCTCGCTACCGTCGCCCGCTACCTGCGCGCCGGAACCTTGTCCTCGCAAGCCGAAGCCGTCGACTTAGCCCAACGCCAGTTTATCAGCCAGCTCGATGAACTGCGCCGCAGCCCCCTCCCGGACGGCCAACCGTTTTTCAATTCTGCGCAAGCCCGCCTCAACTCCTTCGCCCACTGGGCCGTGCTGATGGAGGAAATCACCGAAGCCGATTTCGTGCTCACCAACTCCATGATCGTCGGCGCCGACCAGCAAATGCCGATCTACGTAATCGCCCGCGGCGGCCTCACCACCGGCCTCACCGACAACAACGACCGCAGTCCCTACCAGACCGCCACCATGGTAGGCCTCTTTCCGTTTCTCTCCGACGCGCCGGTGTTCCTCCGTGAGCGCGGCCGGATCCCCGACGCCGAAATTCTGGACGTAATCGCCACTTTCTGCCTGCACGAGATGGGCCATTTTTTCTGCCGCCTCGCCGAGCACTATGACCATCCCAACTGCGTGCACGTCGCCCCCACCGGCCTCAACTACTACACGTGGCATCAAGCCGTCCGCGCTGCTGGCCCGTGTCGTCTCGTGCACCAGATCACGTCGCGCTTTTAGATCTGCCTCCACGCTCGCCAGCCCGCTCGTTTCGCCGAACATCTGCGCTCGTGACTTCTCCCGTGCCCACCACCGGCCGTCAGCCCGCCATCGGATTCATCTTCGTTACTGTCGTGCTCGCCGTCCTCGGCTTCGGTCTGCTCATCCCGGTGCTGCCGGAATTGGTGAAGCAGTTCAAAGCGGGCAATGTCACCGAGGGCTCCCATTCCTATGGCGTGCTCGTGAGCGTGTATGCGCTCATGCAGTTTTTCGGCGCGCCGATTCTGGGCTCCCTCTCCGACCGCTTCGGCCGTCGCAAAGTCATTCTCATCGCCCTCGCCGGCTCCGCGCTCGACTTCGCCGCGATGGCCCTCGCGCCCAGCCTCACGCTCCTCTTCGTCGCGCGCATGATCGGCGGGGTCACCGCCGGCATCATCTCCACCGCCAATGCCTACGTCGCCGACGTCACGCCACCCGAGAAACGTGCACAGGGCTTCGGCCTAATGGGCGCAGCCTTCGGCCTCGGCTTCATCATCGGCCCACTCTTCGGCGGTATCCTTGGCAGCATCGATCTGCGCCTGCCCTTCTGGGCCGCCGCCGGCTGCGCCGCCCTCAACTGGCTCTATGGTTGCCTCGTTCTTCCTGAATCACTCGCCCTCGAAAACCGCCGCGACTTCTCATGGAAACGCGCCAACCCCATTGGCGCGATCCTTGCCCTGAAACGTTTCCCCGCCGTGCTCGGCCTCGCCGAGTCCTACTTCATTCTGACGCTCGCGCAGATGATGCTTTTCTCCATCTGGGCACTCTACACCGGTCATCGCTACGGCTGGGACCCGCAACACGTCGGCCTCTCGCTCACCCTCGTCGGCGTGATCTCCGCCGTCGTGCAAGCTGTGCTCGCGAAACGCATCATCGGCCGCCTCGGCGACACCCGCGGCGTCATCCTCGGTCTCGTGCTCTCCGCGGTCGCTCAAACACTCTACGGCCTCGCGACCGAAAGCTGGATGATCTACACCATCATCCTGCTCGGCTCGTTCGCCGGTATCGCCGGTCCCGCCATGCAGAGTTACATTACCAAACACGTCCCACCCAATGAGCAGGGCGCCGTGCAGGGAGTCTACTCCGGCCTAGCCAGCCTCGCCGGCATCCCTGGCCCGCTCATCGCGACCTGGGCCTTCGGCTGGTCGGTCCGCGACGGCCAACCCGCCTGGCTCGCTGGCCTCCCGTTTTTCATGGCCGCCACGCTCGTGCTCTTCGCCCTCGTGCTGGCGACGCGCTCCTTCGCGAAACACGCCACGCCCGCCGCTACTGCCGCCACGTCAACGCCGAGCGCGTGATCGAGGCCGCCAGCGCCGCCGCGTCGCGCTCCGTGCAGGTTCCCGCCGCTTCGTCGCCGTCGAGAAATGCCACGAACTCCAACTGTGCCGCGCCCTGTGGCTTGGTCCAGTGCCGCACAATCTCGACCGCCGGCAGCGTCTTCGTGCCGAGGATCTCTACGAGCGGAAACTCGATGAGGTTTCCGCACGCGCGATAAACGACCTCGGTGCATACGAGCTTGTCCGCGCTGAAAAAATCGAAGTCGAAATCATACGGCTTCCCCACGTGACTGAACGCCCGCGCGATCACCTCCCTCTTCTGCTCCGGCGTCGCCCGCAGCCGCAGCACCGCCACCGAGTCCGCCTCGCCCACCGAGTGCTCCGCGCTCGTGAACACCACGCCTTCACTCATCGCCTCGATGAACGCCGGCGCATGCCCCGCCGCGTCGCGCCGCGAAAATTCCGCGAGGTGTTTCGCCACGCGCGGATCGGCCTCAAGGCCCAGTGCACGCAATTCCTCCGCCGTGCCGACATAGAGCGCCGCGTGCGGCCAGTAGCCGGGCAGAAATGCATTCGAGAGATACCAATTGCGCCGCTCAATCACGATGTCGCCCGGCTGCAGTCGCGGACGCAACGCGGCCAGTCGCTCTGCGCCGACGAGGCCGGCCGAGCCGCGCGGCTCACGAATCTTCGTGTCGCCAATCAGCGTCGAGACCGTCGAGCTCGCGTGATACCAGCCGCCGTGGGCGAACTTGCCGACGTCCGCCACTGCAGTCTGCACTTTGAAACGCAGCAATTTCTCCGCTAGCTCCGCCGTGTTTTTCCCTGCCGCCGCGATCGCCCGGTGAAACCGCCCATACGGCTCGCCCTCGCCCAACCCCCGCTCCGTCCATCGCGGCAGCGTCGCATGGTAGTTTTGCCAACCCGCCTCCAACCAGCGCCGGTGCGACACATGCGCGAGATTCGCGCGGACCGTATCATAGGTGCCCGCCGCCAAATCCCAATGCGGCTCCGCCTCGTTAAGTTTACGGATCGCCACCGGCCGACCGTCAAACGCCCGCACAAACCGCGCCGCGTAGTCATAGGCTACCGCCGCCGCTGTGTAGTGCAGCAGCAGCGCCCGCAGCCGCACCCGCTCGTCCGAGATCTCCGCGTGACGTTGATAGCTCCACACGGTGCGCAACAGTGCCGTGCGAAAAGACAGGTAGCTCGCCAACATCCGCCGTATCTCGTCGTCGTCCTCCGTGCGGTAGTAGCTGCGTTCCCCTGCATTTAGAGCGGTCTCAAATTTCTGAAACCGCGCCTCCAGCTCTTCGAGGCCGCCGATCACCGCCGTGAGCGCCCGCTCGTCCGACGCCAACCGCTCGTCGAGTTCCGCGGCCGCCCACTCGTGCATGGCCGGTGCGCCTTGGCGCAAAAACTCGATCGGCCGATCACGCAGCAACCACGCGCCCAGCGCCACCGCCAGCACCGCGAGGCCACTCGCCATCGTCACGCCCAGCCACAGCGGCGGACGATATATCACTCCCGGCGTCCGTTGCACCGCGATGGCCGTGGGCAAACGCGCCGCCGTCGCGAACTCCTCCAGCATCCGCCCAATCGCCTCGTGCTCGGCGCGCAACTCCGCGGCACGGCGCCGCGACCACAGCAACGTGATCTCCGCCTGCCACAGGGGCCATGCGTGCCGCAATCGTCGCCCCACCGCGATCGCCACCAGCCCCGCCCACGGCATCGCCGCCGCCCACGCCCACGCCACCCACGGCACAAAATACAGGCTCATCCGCCAGCCGACAAAGGCATACCACGCCGCGTAAATCGGCAGACTCAGCAGCAGCCGGCTCAACGCCACCGCCATGCGCCCCGGGCCCGCCGCTCGGCCCGCAATCAACCGCACCACCCCATAGGGCACGGCGTGATGCAACAAACCTATGGCCCCCACGACGCCGCCCATCGCCAGCGCCACGCCGTCGCGCACGAAAGCTCCGAGCAGTCTGAGTCCACGCCGCGCAAACACCCTTGAGTCGGCCAGCAGGCCCGCTTGGCGCAGCGCCTCGGCGTGTGCCGCCACGCGCTGCGCCGCCGCCTGCGCACGCGCTGGATCAATGCGATGGAAACCGTTGATCGCATCCGCCACTTGCTTCCGCCGATGCAGCGTCGCGAGCGCTGCGCGTCGTCCACCCGGAGCCGGCTGCAACAACGCCTCGACTTCATCGAGCAACGACTCCCACGCCACGTCGTCGAGATGCGTGACACAGTGCTTCAGCCGCGCATCGATTTCCTGCGTGAGCGTGCGCATCGCCTTGTGCTCGTCGCCGCCATGCATCGCCAGCCAGCGCGTCGCGTCAATCGGCCGGCCAACCTTAATCCAGACCGCGGAGCGAAACCGCTCCTTGCGCTCGTAGTTGAGCCCCACCGGCACCACGCGGAGGCCCGTGGCGCCCGCTGCTACTGCTTGTATCGCGAGCCGTGCCGCTCCCGAGCGAACGAGAGCGAGTTGCGTGGCGTCGTGGCTTTTCCCTTCGGGAAATATTCCCATCACCCCGCCCGCCACCAGCCGCCGCGCGGCGACGGCGAGCGACTCCAGATTCTTCGTCACCTGCTTCGCATCATCGCTGCCGCGATACGCCGGCACCATCCCGAGCGCTCGCATCGCCGCCCCCAACACCGGCACGTCAAACAAGGGCGCCTTCGCCATCAGGCGGACCGGCCTTTGCGCGGCGATGCCCAGCAGCACGGGATCGATCAGCGAGTTTGGATGATTAGCCACCAGCAGCACCGGTCCCTCACGCGGAACGAGTTCACCTCCGGTTACCTCAATACGCGGGAAGTAGAACCGCGCGAGCGCCCGCACCAAGCCGCGCGCCAAACCGTTTTTCTCCGGGGTTGCCATGAATGGGTGAGGCAGGAGAGCCATGTGCCACATTGCCTGCAAGCGCCACCTCCTCGCGCCGCATTGCCTTCGACCGCCAACGGGCTCTTATCAGCATGTGACCACCTTGATCTTGCTTGCGCCGCTCTTCCTCGTGTTCGAGGTCGTGCAACTCGTGCTCAGCGAGCGCTACCTCGGGATCAAGCAAATCGCCCGCCGCGCCGATCCACGCATGCTCGGACTCGGCGAGATCACGGCGTTTTTCTGGAGCATGGCTCTTATCCTATATTACCTGTGGATGTTGTTGCTCGTGACCACGAGCTTGGGCCGCATCCACGGCCTATCCTTGCTCGCCATCTCCGCGGTCGGTTTTTCGCTCCGCCGCGGCAGTAAAATGAAGTGGGTCCTCGTGATCCTGACCTTTGAGGGAGCTTTTCGGGTGGGCTTGTTACTCTCGCTCTGCGCGATGATTTGGCGCCGGCTCTAACCCATGCAAGGTCGGCTTGGCCATCCTTAAGACAATATCTTAAAGAGCTTTACGCTCATTTTGCATCGTCACGCAGGACTACTTATCCGACTGCGTAGTCGAGGGCGTAACGATACCGATGAAAACGGGAACTAGGTAATATACACTATGTCTACTCAAGGAAATCACCCACACGCCCACAAAACCTCCGTAACCTATGAAATCCCGCCTTACTCCCGTCCTCTTGGCCCTCGTCGGTTTTGCCGGTGTCTCTCAGTCCGCTGTGGCCGCCCCGAAGAAGTCCGATGAGCGCGCCGCGGCGCTGGTCGCCGCCCTCCAAGCCGTCAGTCCTGATCCGCTCGGCGGCCGACTTGGCCTCACCGCTACCAGCGCTCGCCCGGCCGGTAGCGTGTCCACCATGGACAAGAACTCGCCCCGCGGCATGACGGCTGACAATGCCCGCGCTGAGCAAGACCGACGCGCTTACATCTCTTGGAAGAACGACCAGAAATCTTGATCGTGTCCGCCCTCTCCCGACCTGCCCTCCTTACCGTTGCGCTGCTCGCGCTCATTGCGCCGGAGCTCAACGCCTTTCCCGCAGCAAAACAGATCAAGGCCGCCTTCAGCGCCCTCGACACCACACGAAACGAGGCCATCTCCCCCGAGGAATGGGACACTGCGTCATTCGCTCTCTTCCGCGCCGCTGATAAGAACAACAACAACTTCATCGACGCCGACGAACTACAAGGCAGCACCCTCGCTCAGGATACCTTTCTCCGCGCTGATACGAACCGCGACGGCCGACTCAGCGTCAGCGAGTTCATGGAGCTTCGCCGATCACTCTTCCGTATCGCCGACATCGACCGCAACGACTTCCTCAACCCGGTCGAATTCGAACTCTTCATCGTGATGGAACAGGTGGGCTGGACCGACCGAAACAACAACGGACGCATCGAAATTTCAGAGCTAGCAGATTCTCTCCGCAAAGCCTTTGCCCAACTTGATACCGACACCGACGGTAAACTTTCACCCGCCGAAGCCGCCTATCTCTCCAGCGAAACCTTCACCGCCTACGACACCGACAAAGACGGCTACCTAATCGTTGAGGAATTCCTCGCCGGCTACCGCAAAGCTCTCACCGACTAATCCCTCGTCGCGGCGCGGTCAGTGTGACCGCGTTTCCAGCGTAAATATAAGGCACCCGTTAGGCGCCGGGCCTTCGGCCACCGTCTAAGTCTGAAACCGCCGCGTTTCCGGCGAAAACGTCTCCTTTTTCGACACCGGCGTAGCGCGCGATTTCTCGAAAAACTCCTGCGCCGCGCTCATGAATTTCGCGTAGCGTGAGTAGTCGCCCGCCCACGAGTTCGGCACGCAGATCCGCTTCATCACGCCCTTGCCGATTTTGTCCGGCGCCGCCACGTCCGGCATTAGCTCCATTGAAAATTTTGGATCGTGCGTATGGATCACATAATGCCGCGAGCCGTCCCGTCCTTCGCGTTCGATCCGCAGAAAGTGAGGAGATTCCATGGCCCCACGCATGACACGCCCCGCCTCGTTGGAAAATCAAAAAAAGCCCGACGCTGCTCCCCACCCACTCCGTAGTTGAAAAGTCCGCGCCCGCATCGCACAACCGCAGTGTCGTGCGCGCCCCGCGCCGGCGAGTCCGCTGAAGCATCAAGCCCCGGCGGGAGGCCTCGTCCACCGGGCGTGCGCTCAACTCCTATGACGCCTTCCGACCCGTCCACCCAACCGCCGCCGTGGATTTTCATCGTCACCGACCTCGCGTTTATCTGCGCCGCGATCGCCATCGGTGCTTCTCAACCGCGCCCGTTCTCCTCGGGTGCCATGATCGCAATCGTAGGCTGCCTGCTCGCCGGGGCCATCGTGTTGTTCTATCCCATCGTCACCCACTACGAGCGCGTGAAGAACGAGGCCCTGGACGACCGCCAGCGCGCACTCGAAGCGTTGGCGCGCACGCTTACTTCCTCCGCCGAGCAAATCAGCATCGCCGCCAACGGACTCCATGAAGTCGCCGAGCTCGCCCAGAAAAATATCCGCCAAGCCGAGCACCTTCCGCAGAAACTTCACGAACGCATCGCCGAATTCGAAGCCCGCCTCGCCGCCGCCAATGACGCGGAGAAAGACGAACTCGAAAAAGAACTCGTCGCCCTCCGCACCAGCGAGAGCGAACGTCTCGATTCTGTATCCGACAGGATCGCCAAATCCACGGCCGAGTGGACCAAGCTTGAGGCCGCCACCCAGAAAAACCTCGCCGCTTCTCGCGAGACCATCGAACGCGCCGCCACTGACGCCGTCGCCCAACTCACCACCTCCCTTCCAGCTGCGCTCGCGACCGCCACCGCAGCCGCCGCTGCGTCTGCCAGCGAAGCAATCGCCGCCGCCGCCGTCTCCGCCGAACGCACCCTCGCCGAACTCCAGTCCGCCGCTGCCGCGAAACAAGAAGCAGCGCTGGCCGCCGCACTTGCCCGCGCTTCCACCGACGTCGACGCCACTCTCGCCGCCGGGCAAACGCGTGCCGCCGTCGAACTCGACGCCAAAATCGCCGCACTCACTCAAGCGCTCGCCACCGCGACGAGTGATGCACTCGCGAAAATCGACACCGCACTCGCTTCCAGCGCCACGCGGCTCGAAACCGCCGTCAACGAAGCGGTTAAGGCCATTCCGGTCGCAGCGCCCGCGCCCACTGCGCCGGTCGAGCTTGCGCCCCTCCCCGTTATCGTCCCAGAGCCCGAGTCAGCCGCTCTCGTCGAGCCCGTCGCCAAATCAGAAAACACCCCGACCGCTGACTCCCCAGCCGCTACCGCCGAAGCCCCAGCCCATCCACCCAAACGCCCGCGCAAACCACGCCGCACCGAGCCGACGCCCGAGGATGAGCCAGCAGTAGCTGTTGAAGCTGTCGCTCCTCCGACCGAGCCCACTCCTCTGCCTGCTCCCGAGCCTGTGATCGAGCCTGCTGCCGTTGTGACGCCGGAGGAACCCGCGCCCATCCCCGTAGCGAGCATTGTCGAGGTGGAGCCCGTCGCACCGCACACCGCCGAACCGTTTGCCATCGACCCCGAACCTCAAGTTTCGCCAATCGCACCGGAGGAGTTCGCCACAACAACGCCAATCTCCGACGAGGTCGTCGCTGCTCCGCTCTTTGCCTCCCCTCCAGAACCCGCACCAGAGGCGCCACCCGTGCCGACCGAGGAAGCGGAAGCAGAGCCCGAGCCCACGCCTGAACCCGAAGTCGACTCCGAACCGGCCGCCGAAACGCCCCCTGAACCGATTTCCCCGCCCGTCGTCACTGAAGACGAGGAGCCGGCCCCTCGCAAACGCACCAAAGCCCCGGCCCCTGCTGAACCCGCGGACGACGAACCTCACCTTGGTCTCGAAATCGACGACACGCCACCGCCTCAAGCCGCCGAAGTCGCCGAACACGTCCTCACGTCCGACGGCGCCACGCGCCTCATCGTCACGGCCTACATTGGCATCGGCAACCGCCTGTTCATCCGCGGCGAAGGCCCAGGCCTGAGCTGGGAGAAAGGGGTCCCGCTCCAATTCGTTTCGATCGGCAAATGGCGCTGGGAAACCCCCGACGCCACCGGCCCCGTGAGTTTCAAACTCTACAAAAACGACACCGTCGATTGCACCGCACTTGGCACCCGCTTAATCGAGCCCGCCCACCAGCAGGAGGTAATGGCCTCATTCTAGGTCCTTCGGCTAGCACGCTCAATTACCTCGTCACCGCACAAATGCGAGGGCGGCCAAACGGCTTTGTTGCATAATCCAGGGTGATATCCGAGGCGGTTAAGCCGCAACGGGGAACGCCTGATGGTGATGGGTCGCGACAGCGACACGCGGGAGGACCGGGGCAAGCCCGGCCTTAACCAGCGCAACTTGCGTACTGATCCAG
>CANGHW010000006.1 GCA_947453695.1 Opitutia bacterium | reverse complement strand
TTTGGTTCGCCTCTGTCTGGGGCGTTAACTTCGTTTTAAGTTGCACACCTTGAACGACGCCAAACGGTGCGCTCTTTGGCGACTACGTCGTCAACTGCATGAGCCCGGCTGAGGGCGCCGTCCGGGGCGGGTTTGAGCTCCTTCACGTCGGGGGCGAGCTGCTTCACGACGATCTTTTCGTTGCGCGAAACGGGAATTTGGTCGGCCACGATCACGCGGGCGGCGGTCTTTTTGTTGTTCTGGAGCGTGATGAGATACTCATAGGTCACGCGCTTGCCGCTGTTGGTGAGGCCGGTGTCCTCGGTGAAACGCTGCACGCGTTTGTGCTTCACGGAGATTCCCTCATCGGCGCCCAGTGCGAGGTCAAACTTCTCGCCGGGCATCACGGTGCGGAGCGCGCTGGTGGCGACGAAAGTGCCGTCGAGAAACACGTTCATCGCGCCGGCGAGGAGGGGGAAGTCGGAGGAGTTCACGGCCTTTGCGGTGAGAAACGCCGCGGCTTGGAGTTTGGGCGAGGTCAGATACTCCGAGTTCGCGGCGAGGGCGGCGGTGGTGATGGGGATTTTCTGCGGGGAGTTGTCGCTCGGGATACTGGAGGCGACGGCGATTTTGAAGGAGGCGCTGGTGGCGGCGTGGTCGATGTCGGCACGCGCGACAGTGGCCTCTATGGCTTCGGCTTGCATGGCCACACCTCTTGGTGCCGGGCCGCTTAGCGCGCGTGCCCCACCGGGGGCAGGGACCGACTTCGGCTGAAATTCGTCCACTGCAAAGGAGGTTGTTACCGGCATCGGCCGCGGTGTGAACACATCCAACTCCCACGGCCGCACCGTGGGCGCGGCGCCGCCCATGCCCGGCCGCGCGGTCGAGAGCGTGAGCGTGACGTCCTTCCAGTCCTCACTGGTGTTTTGGCGCACCAGACCGTGGTAGGTGAGGGCGATGGTCTTCTCGTTGGAGTTCACGCGGGCGTCGTAGCTGGGCGTCCAATTCGCACCGGGCACGGTGTAGGCGAGGGTGAGGTCGAGTTTGCCGGCAGAGGCAGCGTGGAGGCGCACCGTGACGTTTTTGAAACTGCGTCCGCCGGCGCCGCGAAGTTCGTTGAGTTTGCGTTGAGCGGCGTCGGTCTTTGCGGCGAGCTCTTCGAGCTGCGCGTCGAGCGATTGTCGTTCGGTCAGGAATTTTCCGCGTTGGTCTTCGAGGAAGGTCAGAAACTTCGCCGATTCCTCGATCGTGAGGCGCGGCGCGCTGTCCTTGTTGGGTGCGGTCGTCGCGGCGGACTCAAGCTTACTAAGCGAACTTTCCTGCGATTTTAGCACGGCACCGCGGTCGTCGAGCACCCGGCGCTTTTTGGCGAGGCCGCGTAGTTCGTCCTCGATCGTCTTCACGCGCTCGTTGGGCGTGAAGTCCACGTGTGCCGCCCTGGCTGTCACATCCACGATTGTGACCTGCGCGGTGCCGTTGCCGGAAACTTGGAGCGATTGATCGAGCAAATTGGCCGGCAGTTTGTCGAACACCACCTCGAATACACCTGGGACGCCGGTCGTGAGGTCCAGCCCAGCGTTGCGGGTTACCACTGCGCGGTCGGTGTAAACCGTCACGGCGGTTATCTCGCACTTGGGGGTCAGGGGTGCGGCCGAGGCTGAGACCAGGAACAGCCCAAGGCTAATCGGTAATAACGAGCGAAGGAGATTCATAAGGGTTTGGGCCGGCGGCCGGCGGGTAGAAGTAATGTCGGACTGCAGATCAGAGAAAACGCTCCAACCATCTCAAACTTAGACCGTCTTTGGGGCGACCTGAACGATGCACAAGTTATTCACAAACGGAAATAGCCGGAACCCCGGCCGGCCCCCTGCTGTTATCGGTCTTGCCCAAGGCATGCCCACGCTGTCTCATTCCCTCCCCTTTATGTCATTCGTTTCGTTTTTCCGGTCCGCTCTGCGTCCGCTTTCGCTTGTCGTAGCCCTGTTTTCCGCCGCGTTGGCCCACGCGCAGAGCCCCTCCGCTGCCGATGGATTCGACCCCAATGTCGATGGTAACGTCTACACGGTCGCCCTGCAGCCTGATGGCAAGCTGATCGTCGCCGGCGAGTTCACGACCCTGCGCCCCGGTTCCGGACCTGCGGCGGCCCGTAATAATATCGCGCGGCTCAATGCCGATGGCTCCCTCGACTTGTCCTTCGACCCCAACACGGGCACGACGGTAGCCGGTGGCACTGGCGCCATCCGCGCCCTCGTCCTCCAGCCCGATGGCCGAATCTTGATCGGTGGTGAATTTACCACTGTTAAGCCCAACGGCGCAGCCGCCGTCACCACCCGCAACCGCGTCGCTCGTCTCAATGCCGACGGCACTCTCGACAACACCTTCAACCCCAACATCGCCGGCGGCACCCTTCCACAGGTCAACGCCCTCGCTCTGCAGCCCAATGGCAAGATCGTCGTCGGCGGCCGCTTCGCCACCGTGCAGCCCGGCACCTCCACGACCCCGGTGACCCGCAACCACGTCGCGCGATTCAACGCCGATGGCACGCTCGACACCGCTTACAATCCAAACCCCAATAACCTCGTCCTCGCCCTCGCTTCGCAGCTCGACGCCTCGAATTTCACCGGCGCCAACCGCACGCCCGCCGGCGAAGGCAAGATCGTCATCGCGGGCGGCTTTACGTCCCTCCAGCCCGGCGGCAGCGGCACGGCCACGGTGCGCAACCGAGTCGCTCGCCTCAATGCCGACGGCACCGTTGACTCTGAGTTTGACCCCAATGCCGACAACGGCGTCTCTGCCCTCGCCGTGCAACGCGACGGCAAGATCATCCTCGGCGGCTTTTTCAGCAGTCTTCAGCCCGTCGGCACCGCCGCCCGCACCGCCCGCAACCGCATCGCTCGCCTGAATCCGGATGGCACGCTCGATTCTGAGTTCTTCCCTAATTTCAGCGGCAACGTTGCGGCCGTCGCAGTTTCGCCAGAGGGCAGTATTCTCGTCGGTGGTTATTTTACCTCCGTTTGGGGCCGTGGGACTGTCACCGCCAACCGCAGTTATGTGGCCAAGCTCCTACCCGACGGCTCGCTCGACACCAACTTCAATGCCGGTGCCAATTTCGCGGTCGCCGCCTTCGCGTTCCAGTCCGACGGCAAGATCATCCTCGGCGGTTACTTCACCTCCGTTGTGACTAAGGGTCTGTCGACAGGCGTCTCGCGCAACCGCGTCGCCCGCGTAAATTCCGACGGTTCCCTCGATGCGACCCTTGTGCCCGACGCCGGCGGCCGGCCCCTCGTGAGCCTCGTCCAGCCCGACGGCAAGATTCTCGTCGGCGGTTCCTTCACCAACATCGGCGGCCTCACTCGTTCCTACTTGGCTCGTCTGAACGCCGATGGCTCGGTCGACGCCGCCTTCAACGCTAACCTCAACGGTCGCGTCCTCGCCCTCGCCCGCCAGCCCGATGGTAAAATCGTGATCGGCGGTGCTTTTACCGCGGTCGGCAGCACCACGCGCAACTACCTTGCCCGCCTCAACGCCGACGGTTCCCTCGACACCTCCGGCACCGGCTATAACCCCAACCCCAATGCCCAAGTCGGCGTCCTCGTCCTACAATCCGACGGGAAGATCCTCGTCGGTGGCAGCTTCTCCGCCTTCACCCCCAACAGTGCGACCACCGCCACGACCCGTGGCTACATCGCCCGCCTCAACACCGACGGCTCGCTCGATACCTTTGATCCTGGTGCCAATTCAACGGTCTCCGCCATCGTGCCGACTTCTGACGGCAAATTCTACGTCGGCGGTGCCTTTACCGCCTTCTTGCCCAACGCCGGCACCTCCTCGACCGGTCGCAACTACCTCGCCCGCCTCAACGCCGACTCCACGGTTGACACCACCTTCCTCCCGCTCCTCAACGCCCGCGTGACTACCCTCGCTGTCCAGTCCGACGGCAAGATCGTCGTCGCTGGCACCTTCACGCTCTTTCAGCCGGCCGGTGACACTAGCAAGACTGTGACGACCAACGGTGTAACCTCCACGGTCAGCACCGCTCTCACCCGCAATCGCCTCCTTCGCCTCAACACCGATGGCACGCTTGACACCGCCTTCGACCCGAATGTCCAGAACGGCAACGTCCTCGCCCTCGCCCTGCAGTCTGACGGCAAGATCGTGCTCGGCGGCACCTTCACGACCCTCCAACCCGCCGGTGACGCCAACTGGACCCTCCGCAAATACGCCGCCCGCATCGGTTCCGACGGCAAGATCGATCCGACTTTCAACCTCGATCTGAACGAAATCTCCGGCAACCGCGTCGATTCCCTCGCCCTCCAGTCCGTGACGACCGGCACCACCACCGAGCAGAAGATCCTCATCGGCGGCGGCTTCGTTTCCCTCCAGCCGACCGGCTCCGCTGCCCGTGTCGCGGCCAATCACTACGCCCGCATCAATGCCAATGGCACCCTCGATACCGCCTTCGCCCCCGGCGCCGGCGGTTTCTCCGGCGGCGCAATCACCGGCATGGCTCTCCAGAACGACGGCAAGATCATCGCGGTTGGCACATTTGCCGACATCGGCGGCGCGCACACGACCAACGTCGCTCGCTTCCACCCGGAAGGCCCGGCTGACACATCTTTCTCCGGTTCGCTCGATGCCGACGGCCCCGTCAGCGCCGTTCTCATTCGGCCCGACACCGCTCCGGTCGCGACCCAAGGCAACGGCCTCGCTTGGCTCAACAACGACGGCACCCTCCGCACCGCCTTCGCGCCCTCCGCCCGCCTCAACGGCCAGATCACCGCGGTCGCGGTGCAGGCCGATGGCCGCCTCCTCCTTGGCGGATCCTTTAGCAACGCCGCCGGCACCACCGCCGGCAATCTCGTGCGCATTTCGGCTGATGGCACGCTCGATACGAGTTTCTCCCCGGCGCCCGATGGCGTCGTCGCGGCCCTAGCGGTCCAGGCTGACGGCAAAATCCTTGTCGGTGGTTCCTTCACCGGCATCACGGGCGTAACCCGCAACTACATCGCCCGCCTCAACGCCAATGGCTCGCTCGACACCGCGTTCGATCCGAAGGCCGATGCCCGCGTCAACGCCATTGTTGTCCAAGGCGACGGCAAGATCGTCATCGGCGGTGTCTTCACGACCCTCCAGCCCAATGGGGCCGCAGCCACGACCACGCGCAGCTACATCGCGCGGCTCAACAATGATGGCACGCTTGATACCGCCTACAACCCCACCGCTAATGCCCTCGTGAGCGCTCTGGTGCTCCAAAACGACGGCAAGATCGTCGCCGGCGGCAACTTTACCTCCTTCTCGCCGAACGGCGCCACCACCGCCACGGCCCGCGGCTACATCGCCCGCCTCAATAACGACGGCACGCTCGACACCTTCGATCCATCCGCGAGCGCGGCGGTGAATGCCATCGCCCTCTATCCTTCGGCCAACGGTGAGACCAAGCTTGTGATCGGCGGCACCTTCACCGCGCTCACCCCCAACAGCACTGGCTCCAGCACCCCTCGCAACTACATCGCCCGCCTCAATGCCGACGGCACTGTCGACTCCAATTTCAACCCCAATCCCAACAATGCCGTCACCACCGTCGCCGTCCAAGCTGACGCCTCCGTGGTGTTTGGTGGCTCATTCACTACCGTTCAGGCCAACGGTGCGGCCGATGCCACCACCCGTAATCGCCTCGCCCGCGTAAATTTCGCCGGGGAGCTCGACACCTCCTTCAACCCCGACGTCAACAACACCGTCGACGTTATCCTCACGCGCACGGATGGCTCCCTCCTGGTCGGCGGCACCCTCAGCACTGTCCGACCGAATGGCGTGATGCTCCTCGGCGGCAACTTCGCCACCATCGGCGGCCTCGCCCGCCGCAACTTGGCCCTCATCAATGACGATGGCACCGTCGCCGCCGCCTTCGCGCCCAATCCCAACGGCGCTGTCACTGCCCTCCTTAACCAGCCCGATGGCTCTGCCCTCGTTGCCGGTAACTTCACGACCATCGCCGGCGCCACTCGCAACCGCCTCGCCCGCTTCAACAATGACGGCACGATCGACACCGGTTACGCCCCGAACCTCAACGCTGTGGTTAATGCCCTCGTCCGTCAGTCCGATGGACGCATCCTCGCCGGCGGCGCCTTCACCACGGTCAACGGCGGCGCTCGCGCCAACCTCGTGCGCCTCCTGCCCGACGGCTCGGCCGATGCCGCGTTTACTCCTACGCTCACCGGCGCGGTCCGCGCCCTCGTTCTCCAAGGGGATGGCCGTATCCTCGTGCTCGCCGCTGGCTCCGGCGTCGCCAATGTTGTCTCGCGCCTAAACGCTGATGGCTCGGCCGACACATCCTTCACTCCTTTCAATGGCGGTGCCGCGGCGATCAATGCCATCGCTCTTCAAGCCGACGGCCGCGTTCTCGTCGGCGGTGCCTTCACGGGTTTCGTTCGCCGCCTCAACGCCAACGGCAGCGTCGACACCAGCTTCGACCCGCAACCCGACGGCGCCCTCACGGCGATCACGCTTCAAAATGACGGCCGCGTCCTAATCGGTGGTGCCTTCGGCCGAGTCGGAGGGCTCATCCGCGGTGGCCTCGCCCGTCTCGCCGCCACCACCCCGGCGACTCAGACTATCACCCTCAATGCTGCCCGCACTGCCATCAGCTACACCCGCGGCGGCACTGGCACTGAGTTCGCGAGCGTCGCCTTTGATCGCTCTTCCGATGGAGTCACGTGGACGTCACTCGGCAACGGCACTCGCGCCACGGGCTCCACCGCTTGGACGATTACGACCACCGCCCAACCTGCGAGTGGCAACTTCTACATCCGCGCTCGCGCGGTCGTCGTCTCCGGCGGCGGCACATTGTCCGGCCTCACCGAGACCACCCGCGAACTGAATGCCGCCAACGTCCTCCTTTCCGATGCATTCGTGGTAGGAGGAGGCGCATCCCTCCTTCCCCCGCCTGCAGTTCCCGGCGGTCAGGTTCCTGTTATTCCGCCTAGTGTCGGTGGCTCCACCACCGCTCGCGTCGTTACCGACGCCGCCTCGGTGAACCAACTCGTAGCCGCTGCGCTCCTCGCGACCACGCCCGGTTCCGCTAGTGCGGCTCGCCTCTCGAATCTCTCGACTCGCGCCCGACTCTCTGCCGATAGCCCGCTCCTCACCGGCTTCGCCATCGCCGGCACCGGCGATCGCACTGTGCTCCTCCGCGCGGTCGGCCCCGGCCTCGCAACCTTCGGAGTCACCGGCGTGCTCACCGCACCGCGCCTCGCGCTCTACGATGCCAACGGGGTTCTCCTCTTCGAAAACGCTGGTTGGGCTGGCAGCAGCGCTGTCACGCAGGCCGGTGCCGTCGCCGGTGCCTTCCCGCTCGCAGTCGGGAGTGCCGATTCCGCCACCGTCGTCACCCTCGCCCCCGGCGCTTACTCAATCCAAGTCACCGGCAACACCGACGGCGTCGCCCTCGCCGAGATCTACGACGTCGCCGGCGGCAGCGCCTCGCGCCTCGTTAACGTCTCCAGCCGTGGCAGCGTCACCACGACCGAGACCGCGCTCATCAGCGGCTTCGTGATCGCCGGCGGCGCCTCCGAAAACGTCCTCGTTCGCGGCGTCGGCCCGGGCCTCGCGGCGTTCGGCGTCACCGGTGTTCTCGCCGATCCACAAGTCGGCCTCTACGACAGCACCGGCCGTCTCGTCGCTGCCAACAACGACTGGAGCGGCACCTCGCTCGCCACGACGTCGACCGGCGTCGGCGCTTTTGCCCTCTCCGCCGGCAGCAAGGACGCTGCGCTCACGACAACGCTTGCTCCCGGCGCCTATACCGCGCAGGTCACCGGCACTACCGTCGCTGCGGGCGCGGTGCTCCTCGAAATCTACGAGGTGAAGTAATCCGCGCGATTCGCGTCCGCTTCAGTTGGATGCTTCGGCCCTGCCTCAACTGGCGGGGCCTTTTTGCGTTTGGAGCCAGCGCTTATCGCCGGTAGCCAAATCCGTGGAGTGAGATCGGCCAAGCCGATGGGATCCTGCCTCGTTGCGTGGTGTATGTTCGTCGTTCGACGAGCGATCCATAGGGGCCGACCAGAACCACTACGTCGGGCTTACTCGCCATTGATTGGCCTGAAATGCGCCGGCGAATTCGCCTACCAAGTGTCGGAACGGAATGGCACGGCGGGCAGCCCCGCCCCGTTAAAGAGATTGGCTTCAGGGGCGTTGCGCCACGCATACCGCACGGCGACGGGCTCCTTCACCTCGGGTGCTGCTACGAGTATCGTATCGCGCTCAATTTTGGCTTTGGCGGGGAAGAATTTTCGATCAACGCCGGCAATCTCAAGCGATTGCACGGGTTTGTCATGAGCGATCAGCCCGTTGGCGTGTGTGAATCGCACGCGTAGAGCCGGGCCTTCTCGGGTTGCGCTGGCGAATGTAGGTCCGGTGTCATCGACAGTCGCACCGTGGATCCGGCCTTTGGCGAGCAGGGCGAGTCGGCGGCCGACGTCTTGTTTATTCGCCGGGTGGATGTCGTCCGGATTTCCTATGTCGATAGCGAGTGCCTGACCAGTGTTGGGCAAGGCGAGGGTTTGAGTCTGTGCCTCGCGGAGGAAGGCATAGGTTTGGCCTGTCTTGTCTCCGCCGTTCTTATAATTCGCGAGGTTTACCCAGTAGAACGGAAAGTCGCCCTGACCAAAATGGGCGCGCCACGATACGATCATCGCGGAAAAAAGGTCGCGATATTCACTGGCCCGGTCGGCATTGCTCTCGCCTTGATACCAAATTGCGCCGCGCAAGGCATAAGGCAGCAGGGGATTGATCATGCCATTGAACAATCCCATCGGAGTCCACGGATCGCCGGGGCCGCGCGGAGCGCGGGGGCGCGGATTCTTGGCGAGCCACGCGGCATATTGTTTTTGCCCGTCGACTTTTGGCTTCTGCTTTGCGCTGGCGGTGGCGGCATCCGCGCGAGCTTTGGCTTCGGCTGCGGTCCACGTCGCGAGGGAGCTATCATAAGCTGCGCGGGCGACCGGATACGCGGCGATATTCTGTTGCCAGCGTTCTAGCGCGGCGCCGAAGGCGGGGTTGCTGGCAAACGCTGCCGGGCTCATCCATGACTCCACTGGCGTGCCACCCCACGAAGCATGCACAAGGCCGATGGGCACGTTGAGTTTCTGAAAAAGGTCACGGGCGAAGAAATAACCAACGGCCGTAAAGCCTCCTACGGTCTGGGGAGAGGCAAGCTCCCAGCCACTAGTCTTGACGATGTCGACAGGATGGTCGGCGACCTGCTGATCGATGCGCACGTGTCGGATAAGTGGGAACTTGGCGGCCGCAACCTCTGCGGCTGCGTTGGCCGCGCGCGTCTTAGCCTGCCAGGTGCCAGTGCGAGCTTCGACCGTGAACTCCATGTTGGATTGTCCCGAGCAAAGCCAGACCTCGCCGACGACGAGATCGCGAATGGTCAGGGTGTTTTTTCCCGTCACGACGAGCTCGGTGCCCTGGAGGTTAGCCGGTAGAGCATCGAGTAACACGATCCAACGTCCGTCGCTGGTGGTTTTGGTGTGCCGAGTCTGTCCGGCGAATTGCACCGCGATCGCTTCGCCGGCATCAGCGCGACCCCACACAGGAATCGCTTTGTCACGCTGTAATACGGCGTGATCGGTGAAAAGCGGGGCGAGCGTGACATCGGCCCGGACCAAGTTTGCCAGGCCGGCAAAAACAAAAAAACAAAGCGGACGAATCATGGAGAATTGGTGGTAACAGGCTGGAGGTCGGCTTCCCAGTGGGAAAACGTTTCACTGCCGTAAGGGAAGCGTCACTGCCGCCATGGCTGGCCGGATTCGTAGGACTTTAGGCGTCGATCAAGCATCGTCACAGTCGCGGGATCGCTGGAGCTGCGCGCGATTTCGAGCGCACGCCGGGCCGACGTGATAGCCTCTGCAAAGCGTCCGTTCTCGGCGAGTGAAGCAGCGAGGGTGTTGTGACAGTTGAAATCGTCCGGCCGGGCATCCACGCAGCGTTGGGCCAAGATGAGAGCATCACCGCCGTGGCGCACGGCGGGGTCGGGATCGGTGGCGAGCAGCCAGGCCAGATTCAGCGCGAGGGTCGCATTACCGCCAGAAGTGAGGCCGATGCGATAGAGACGACCGGCTGCAGCGCGGAAATTTTGTTGGTAACAGAGATTACCCGCGCGAAGAGCGTAGTTGGCGCGCTCGCTTGGGTTGAGCCGTTCGAGTCCGGCAACCAAAGACCTCTCGGCGCCCTCACGTTCGCCGAGCAGCAATTGTGTGTGGGCGATGTGATAGAGGGCCTCGGACTGGGTCTGGTCCGGCACGACTTGGAGTGCGAGCACGCGGAGTTCGGGGTGACGGAGATCGGGGGGAGGAGCGTAGGGCAAAGGTCGAAGCCAGAGCGGGAGTTGGCGTTTATGAAAGAGAGCGAAGCCAAACGTGCGCTCAAACTCGACCGCAGCTGCGTCGGGATGGAGCAGGGAGAAAAAATCGCGGAGGAAGTCCTCCTCCGACGTCAGCACGATGTGCGTGATGCCTTGGGTCAGAATCTTCGCATGGGCTTCAGCTTCGTTGGGTGTGGAAAAAATCTCCGCGGCCGTGCGCAACCCCGCGAAGTTTTCCCAGAAGAGGGTGCCGATGGTTTTGAAGCGTCCGAAATAGCCGATGCCGGTCGAGGTGGTCGGGCATGCGAGGAGAACAACTTCGCCCGTGGGCTGAGAGTGGCGAATCGCTCGTGCGAGGTCGCGCTGCAACGGAGGCACCAGATCGAGCCGGTTAGCTGAACGGGCACGGAGTGCAGCATGAACATCCATCACCCGACCGAGGGCCGCGGGGAGAAAAAGGCCGGCTGCGGTGGCGATGATCAGGATGTGCCCGAAGCGGACACTGCGGGTTTGGGCGAGCAAACCTACCGTGACGAGTGTGAGGCAGAGCTGGGGACCAGCGGAGTTTTGCCAGAAGCGAACCTCCCAGCCGGCGAGTGCGAGGAAGCAAACGGTGGCGCAGAGGGTAAACGCGACAAGGAGACGGGCGCATCGGTCGCGCATGAACAAAAGTGCGACCGCCGGAATCAGCGGTAGCAGGCATTCATTCACATGGAGGCGAAGAGAATCCCACCCCCCGGCGCGGTAAAAGGCGGGTAGCGACATACCCTCGAGCACATGACTCGACAGCCGGCCCACAAATGGGTCGCGGACGGCAAAAACGCTCACACCACCGAAAGCGATCACGGTGGGAGCCGCCGCGACGGCAAGAATCGGCCAAAGTTGGCGCACGACGTGAGGCTTGCGATACGTAGGGGTCAGATCCAGGTGCCACTCTGTAAACCAAGCGATTAGCTCACCTGCGCCCCACCACGCCAAAGCGTAGAGCGGGTGATTTACCTCCATTCGGAGGCCGAAATGCGATGGCGCATACTCGATGAGGTAAAAAACGAAAGCGGCCCCGCCGCCTACGCGCCCCCATACTCGCCAGACCTCAGGACAAAAATGTCCGCCGGTAGCTTTCGGCGTTCGGCCCATCACTGCGATCGTGATCACCCCGGCAAGCCCGACAAATGCGATGGCAGGAATGACCGATGCTGCGCTGATCCAAAGTCCGGCAGCCCCGCAAAGGGCGGAATAGACTGCAGCCTGCCGCGCTTCCTTGGCGCTCGTGGGGATGAGCGGTCGATGTTTGCTTGAATCAGCCTCGCGCCACCACCCGCCACCCATGAATATTGCGCCGAGCATAAGGCCAAACACTGCGGCGGTAATCAGGCCGTGGTGATCGACGTAGTAAGGGGAAAACCCTTCGTAGAAATCGCGGTGTCCTACCATCCCCAAGGCGACGAGAAGTGCCGAGGCGGTCCCCGCTCGCCGCGCAGTCCAGATCGAGAATACGGCCACCAAGGCCAACAGCAGCCCGCAGTTGAGCCACTGCAGCATTCTTTCCGTGGCCAGGGGAAGGGGTTCTCCGGTCACGATCGCACGGAGTTTTCCGGTCCCGGCGAGCAACCAAACTAAGGACGAGCTCCAGTGCACCTCGCGCCCTAATGGAGCATTATCGAGTGCCGTGGCTCGCACTCGAAGTCCGCCGTTTTCCTGCAGGTCGAGAGCATGCAATACCCACATCTGGGCGTCGGCGTAAGTGACCGGGAGAATGTGGCGCATGGGCGTTCCCGCGGCTGGCGCGCCGCGCAGGCCCTGCGAATCAATCAGCATCACATAGTCGCGCACCGCGACGGTGTGAAGCAGCAGGAGTGCAGCAACCAAGGTCCAACCGGCCAAGAGTAGGGGCCACGAACGGCGGTTTCCGGGGGCGTCAAACATCGCGGGTTACCCAGCAGGTGAGTCGGTCACTGTCAGCGCCGCCACGGCTTGTGAGCCCGATATACTTCTAGCCTGGCGCTGAAATCGTCGGCGGATGTTTTGTCACCGCTGCGGAGCGCGAGATCGCGTGCGCGCTCGAGGATGGTGCTCGCTTCTTCCCAGCGACTGGTCTCGGCGAGGGCCGCAGCGTGTGCGGCCAAAACGTTGATATCCGCTGGATAGCTGCGGGCGAGAGGCTCGGCTAGCTTCAGGGCTTCTTCGCCATTGCGCACTTGGTCGAAGCGCGAGGTCGCAAGCAGCCAGGCGAGGTTCACGCGAGTGATGGCATTGTCTCCCGCGGTGAGGGACAGACGGTAGAGACGGAGCGCAGCGTCATGAGCGTCGAATTGGTAGCAGGCGTTGGCTGAAGCCTGGAGAAGTTCCGCTCGATTGGCGGGAGGGACCATCTCGGCGGATCGCACGAAACTTTGCGTAGCGTTCTCGAATTCGCCGAGGGCGAGTTGAGCACGTCCGATATGCCAGACGGCTTCGAAATCCTTCTGTTCGGGCACGACTTGGAGGAGGATCACCCGCAGATCCGGGATCGCGACATCGGTGGGTGCCTTGTAGGGGATGGGGCGCAACCAGCGCGGGAGAGTTTGTTTTACGAGGAGCGAGTAGCCAAACGTTTTTCTCAAATCTTCCGGTGGCAGCTCGGGATGCAGGATCGAGAAAAACTGCGAGAGGAAGCTCTCCTCGCTGATCATGGCTATGTGCGTGATTCCGTGGGAGCGCACGAGTTCCAGAGCTGATTCTTCACCCGATGCGCAAAAAATCTCGGCCGCTGTGCGCATCCCTCGATAGTTTTCCCAATAGAGGGTGCCGATGGTTTTGAACTGACCATAGTAGCCCATGCCGCACGAGCCATTGGGGCTCGCGAGGAGCACGATGTCGCCCTGGGGTTGGGAGGCACGTATCGCGGCCGCTGCATCTCGATAGAGAATTTGTTGCAGATCCATGCGATCCGCCTGACGGGCGCTGACGGTATCCTCGACGACGGATATTCTCCGGATTGCGGTCGGAATAAAAAGCAGGCCGCCGATTGCTCCCACCACGAGCCAGCGTGTGCGTGGGGAACGGCTGTCCAGAGCTGTTGCAGTCGCGATCAAGAGTAGGCAGAGCACGGGCCCGCTCGCCCCGAGAGACCATCTGACTTGCGAAAATAGGAGGACCACAAAACCGAGTGCCACGAGGGTGGAAAAAACGAGGATAAATCGACTGCGGGTGGTGCGTCGAAAAATGAGCCAGAGTGCAACGGGCACAGGGAGAAGGTTCCAACCGGCGTAGCCAAAGAAAGCCTGCCACCCGAAAACGTCCTTGGCCGCGAACAGCGAAAGTCCCTCGGCCACCGTCATCGGCACTTTGGCCACGAAGGGATCACTCACGACGAAAACATGAATACCACCGAGGGCGATGGTGAGGGGCGCGACTGCGAGTGCCACGAGGCACATGGCGAGACGTCCCAACGGTTTGGGCAACCCGCCCGTGCCGGCGAGGTGATGATCGGCGAGGAGCGCCACGATTTCTGCTCCGCTCCACCAAGCGAGGGCATAGATCGGGTGATTTACCTCGAGGCGTAGCCCCAGATGGTTCGGGGCATACTCGAGCAGGTAGAAGCACACGCTCGCCGCTGCGCCGAGCCGTCCCCAGAGTCGCCATAGGCTTCCGTCGAACTGCGCGCCGGACGCCGATAGGCTGCGGCCAAAGCACCAGATTGAGATGATGCCGGCCGCGCCGATGAGTCCGATTGCCGGGATCGTTGATGCGGCGCTGAACCACATTCCAACTGCTCCGCACAGCGCGGATAAGATGGCGGCACTTTTGGCTTCGTTTCGCGAAGAGGGAACAAGGGTTCCGTCTATCGCAGCGCCCGTTTGCCACCAACCAGCTCCCATGCCGATCGCGCCAAGCACCACCCCAAATCCAGCGGCGGTAATAACCCCATGGTGGTCGGCGTAGTTTGGTGAGAATCCCGCGTAAAATGCTTCTGTGCCTAACATTCCCAATGCGGCCAATACTCCCGCGCCTGCTCCGGCTCGTCGTGTGATCCAAGTGGAAAAAAAGAATACTGTGCCAAGGAGTAGTGGAAGATTTAGCCACGCGACGGCTTCCTCGGTGGCGAGCGGCAGAGCTTGGTCGGTTACTGCTGATTGGACGCGTCCCGCGGCGGCCACGTAGTGAGCAAAGGCGGAGTTCCAATGCACTTCGCGCCCAGACGGGGCATTGTCCTTCGTCGTATGGCGCACGCGCCAAGGTGCACCTCGGTCAAAATCGAGTGCATAGCGCACCCACATTTGTGCGTCGGCATAGTTGGTGGGCAAAATTCGCTGCAAGGGGGTATTAATCGCCGGCGAACGTTGTCCGGCCCGACTAAGCAGGTTGATATAGTCGCGAAATGCCAACGTATGCGTAAGGGCGAAGGCGACGACGACGACCCAAGCGCTAAAGAGGGCAAGCCACCGGATAGACGGGCGTTCAGAGCTGATTAACACGTCGATGGTTGAAGCCGAAAAATGAGCGCGCGGGAAGTGCGGAGGTCACGCTAAACGACCTCGTCCTTATTTGTGTCCCGGACGCCGGAGGGAGTGTCTGGCCGGTGGAGAAAATGCTGTAGGTCCTCCGCCATACGGGCGCCAAAGCCAGCGACTTCGGCGATTTCGTCGACGGTGGCGGCCCGAAGTTTTTCTATGCTCCCGAAGTGCGCGAGCAGGGCAGCGCGTCGTTTTTCGCCCAAGCCCGGAAAATCATCCAGAACGCTTTCGCGAATTTTGCGCGAGCGGAGATCGGCATTGTAAGTGTTGGCGAATCGATGCGCTTCGTCACGCAGACGCTGGAGGAGCTGAAGTCCGGGATGGGAGAGAGAGAGATTTAGCGGCGGACGTTCGTCGGGAAAGATGATCGTCTCGTGCTGCTTCGCTAGGCCGATAAGCGCGGGCGGGAGTGAATCGAGGGAAATAAAGGCCTTAAGTGCGGCACCGATTTGCCCCCTGCCACCATCGATCACGATTAAATCGGGGAAGAGTTTACCTTCCTCGCGCAGCCGGCGATAGCGACGGCCGACGACCTCTTCCATTGCGCGGTAGTCGTCGTTGCCGATGAAGCTCTTGATCTGGAAGCGGCGGTATTCGTTCTTATCGGGTCGGCCATTCGCAAAGTGCACCATAGACGCGACGACGAACGTGCCGGAAATGTGCGAGATATCGAAGCACTCCATGGTGCGCGGGGGGCCGGGTAGGCGTAGCGCATCCTGGAGCGTTTGGAGCGCCTCTTCGTCCCCGGCGGGACGCGTAGGGTCGATGCGCTCAAAGGTCCGGGTCTTCGCGAGGGTCTTTTCGAGGGCAAAGACGATGTCGCGGAGCTCGGCGGCTTTCTCAAACTCCTGCCTTCCGGCGGCTGAGAGCATTTCGCTGCGGAGGGTTTCGAGCCATTCGCGGGATTTACCTTCTAGAAAAGTGCACGCATCGTCGACGCGCTGGCGGTAGTTCTCCGGAGTTACAATGGTGCCGGCACCGTAGAGTTCGGTGCGCACGTCGTCATACAGGCGCCAAGTTCCGTCCGGGAGTTTTTCTGGTGTCCCGTCGCCGAGCAGGATGCCAAATTGACGGCGCATCTGGGCGAGAGTTTTGCGGAGGAGGCCGCTGTGTGCGAAGGGGCCGAAGTAGCGCGAGCGATCTTCCTTTTTGATCCGCGTTAGGCGAAAGCGGGGGAGGTCTTCCCCGAGATCGACGCGCACGAGGAGGAAGCGTTTGTCGTCGGTGAAGTCGGTATTGTAGCGAGGACGCCACTGCTTGATGAGTTTGCCTTCGAGCAAAAGGGCCTCGGGTTCGGACTTTACCTCGATGGTGTCGAGGTCGGCGATGAGCTCGATGAGCGCCCGGATCTTCGGCTGAGATACCGTCCGGGCGCGCCCCCGCTGAAAATAAGACGAAACCCGTTTCTTCAAGCTCTTGGCTTTTCCGACGTAAATGATCCGACCAAGGCGGTCCTTCATCAGGTAAACGCCGGGCTTGTCGGGCAGGTGACGGACCTTCTCTTTGAGATTTACCGGTTCGGACGCTGGCATTTTGGAATAATTTGCCTAATTTCCACGCTCGCAAGCATGGTCTCCTCTCCCAACGCCGAAACACCGGGTTCCTCCCCGCGCAAACCAGTCGCGCAGGTGCGCTATGAACTTCTCACGCTGGGTGATGAGCTCCTCCTTGGCCTGACCGCTAACGGTCACCTGACATTTGTGGGGGCGCAACTCGGCCGGCGCGGGGTGACGTTGAAGCGAAATGTGACGATCACGGACGATGCCGACGATATCGTCGCCCAGTTTCGCGAAAGCTGGGCGCGGGCTGACGTGGTGATTACCACCGGTGGGTTGGGGCCGACTTGCGACGATCGCACAAGGGAAGCGATTGCAGCCGTGCTCGGTCAGAAGCTCGTGCGGGATGCCGGCATCGTGCAGGCGATCTCGGAGCGATTTTCGCGGCTTGGCCGCAAGATGACCGATAACAATCTGAAGCAGGCTGACCGCTTCGAACGCGGGGAAGTGCTGCCGAATGCCAATGGCACCGCTCCGGGCCTGTGGGTCGAGCAAGATGGTAAGGTGCTCGTGATGTTGCCTGGGCCGCCGAACGAACTACAGCCGATGTTTCTTGATCAGGTCGTGCCGCGGCTCGCTGCGCGTGGATTGTTGTTAGAGCGTGAGGCCTATGTGCAGCTCCGCACGGCGGGGATTGGCGAATCAATGCTGGAGACGCGATTGCAACCGATCTTCGACCGTTATGGCGATGCGCTGAGCGTGGCATTCTGCGCACACCAAGGTGCGGTGGATTGCCGGGTGAGCTCGCCGAGCGGCAAATTGAGTTACGAGCAACTCGAGGTGATCGCCCGCGAGTGCGGCGCTCTGCTGGGCGAGGATGTGATGTGCTACGGGCACGACTCACTGCCCAAAGTCGTGAGCGATCTGCTCCGGGCACAGGAGAAGACACTGGCAGTAGCAGAAACAGCCACAGGCGGACTCCTCGCCAATGCGTTCACGGGCGTGCACGGTGCATGCAAATTTTTCTCGGGTGGCGTAGTGTGCTACACCAATGATGCCAAAATGCAGCTGCTCGATGTGCCGGAATGTCTCCTGCAGCAGCACAGTGCGGTCAGTGACGAATGTGCGGTGGCCCTCGCAACTGGCGCGGCGGAAACACTTGGGTCTGATTATGCGTTGGCGGTGACCGGCTTCGCCGGTCCTTGCACCGGGGCGACGCAGCATCCGGTAGGCACTATTTTCATCGCGCTGCACGCGCCACACGGGGTGTGGTCAAAGAAACTAAACTATCCCGGTCCGCGCGAAACCGTGAAGGTCCGCACGGTCAACGCCGCGCTCGACTGGCTGCGGCGTGAGTTGTTGCGGGCGGCGAGCGGCGCGGCGCTACCGGAACGACGCACGGGCGTGATGCAGTGAGAGGTCTTCGCAAAGCTCGATGGCAGTGGCTAACTTGCGTGGCGCTTTTGGTGGTGGCTTTGCCTGCTGGGGCAGAAGAGCAGCCTGCCCGCGTCGGACCGCCCAACGGACAACTTTTCGTCGTGGGCGGAGGAGATATGTCCAAGCTTTGGCCGGAGTTCATCGCATTAGTCGGTGGGAAAGAGGCTCCGATGGTCGTGATCCCATCGGCCAACGAGAAGGTTGAAGACACCGACAAAGCCGTGGCCGCCTTGCGGGCTCTCGGCGTGAATCATGTGGTGCAGCTGCATGCGCGTGATCGAGCGATGGCCGATAGTGAGGCGTTTATCCTGCCGTTGCGGACTGCACGTGGGGTGTGGTTCACGGGAGGACGGCAGTGGCGATTGGCCGATGCTTATCTCGGAACCCGGACCTTGCTGGAGTTGCGCGCGGTGTTGGATCGTGGAGGTGTAATCGGAGGATCCTCGGCGGGTGCTTCAATTCAGGCGAGTTACCTCGTTCGCGGTGCGCCGGAAGGAAACAAGATCATGATGTCCCCGGGCCACGAGGTCGGTTTCGCTTTTCTCCGTGATACTGCTATCGACCAACATGTGAACACCCGCTCCCGTGGAGAGGACATTTTGCCGGTCTTGGAAAAACACCCCAAGTTACTCGGGATCGCGTTGGACGAGGCAACGGCGATCAAGGTGCAGGGTGACCGTTGCGAGGTGCTCGGGGCCGGACAAGTGCGGTTCTTTGCGCATGCCACCCAGCCAGCTGTGGTGTTGCGAGCCGGCGGTCGCTACGATTTGGCTGAGCGGAAGGTGCTGCCATGACGGCGAGACCGATCCGGTTGGGTTGGTCCAAACTTAATCGCCGAGGAGATTCTTTAGGGCTGCTAAGTATTTGTCGCGCGTGCGGGCGATCACATCAGCCGGCAGTCGCGGTCCCGGTGGAACTTGGTTCCATTTGATCGCGATTAGGTGGTCGCGCACAAACTGCTTATCATAGCTGGGCGGCGAACAGTCCGGGCGGTATTCAACGGCTGGCCAATAGCGCGAAGAGTCGGGGGTGAGCACCTCGTCGATGAGGTAGAGGTTTCCGGCGGAATCGGTGCCGAACTCAAACTTGGTGTCTGCGAGAATCATCCCGGCCGCGCGAGCGCGTTCATGGCCAAAACGATAAAGGGCAAGGCTCGTAGCCTTCACGCGCTCATAAAGTGCCGGGCCAACCAACGCTGCGGCTTGGGTGTCGTTGATGGGTTCGTCGTGTTGGCCCTTGGGGGCCTTGGTGGTGGGCGTGAAGAGGGGCTCGGGTAGGCGATCAGCTTGACGCAGGTTGGGAGGGAGACGATTGCCGCAGATCTCTCTGGTCTTCTGGTAGCTGCTCCATCCGCTCCCAATCAGATAGCCGCGGGCTACGCACTCGATCGTGAGTGGTTTCAGTTTCCTCACGATCATGCTGCGGAGTTGGAGGTCGCGACTGACGATGCCCCGGCGTGCGAATTCTCCCGCTTGGTCGGGCAGCAGATGATTTTGAATCAAATGGTTGGTTTGTGCGAACCACCAATGACTCATCTGAGTGAGAATCGCACCTTTGCCGGGGATTCCATCCGGCAGCACCACGTCAAATGCCGACAGCCTGTCGGTGGCAACTAAGAGTAAGGCGTCTCCGAGGTCGAAGATTTCACGAACTTTTCCGGATGCGACGCGGGGAAATGTCAGCCCGTCGATGGCGGTTACGGCAGTGGCGGGCAATGCAGCGGAAACTTCGGCAAAGGTCATCCCTGCGGTTTGTCGGCAAAGTAGTTGGCCGGCGAAGGGTTTTTTCGGTCATGACGCGCGGGAAATAACGTCCAAAATTTACCTTGCGCGAGGTAGGTCACACCGTAGCTTCTCCGACTCCGCGGTTAGTCCCCATCGTCTAGCCCGGTTAGGACACTACCCTTTCACGGTAAGAACCGGGGTTCGAATCCCCGTGGGGACGCCAATTTTAAATTTAGACCTCAAGACCTTAACAGGCTTGGGGTCTATTTTTTTGCCCATCCCGCCAGCCCTATTAGCTGCCAGTTTCGAAGTCCGTCGTGAATTGCGTTGGTCCAAAGCTTGTTCCGGTGGTGGTGATCATGTTTTGGGACTGGGACTTAAGCGTAACATACCCCGTTCAGGTGTTAATCAGCAACACGCTCCGCGCCGACCAACGGACTTGCTGGTCGCGCCGGCGGAGGTGGGTCTTCTATGGGGTGCGATCGTCATCCAGTATAGTCGTCGCTTTCCTCCGCTGATCGCCCGGTCGCCTCGTCGTTGCCAAAGATAATGTGCGCAGAAGAAACGAGCTCTGAATCTCGCCGGATATTTTGATCAGCCTTTCGGGACTTTCGATCACCTCGACGAAAGGACAGAGCTTTCTGCGCTGGTTTGCCGATGGGCGGTGCGATTTGGCTGCATCCTGACCAGAATTTGCGCTCGTAATCTACCGCTGTGTCGCACCCTCAATAGGTTCCCCCATGCCCCTACGATTCCCCGCGTGCTGTGTTTTCGGTGTCGCAGTCGTCTGTTCACTGTTGTCTCCGCTGGCTTACTCGGCGCCCGCGTTACCGGCGAGTGCGGCGGCCAAGCCGCAGGCCAATCCCCTCAGCACGTGGTTCCTGCCGCCGACGCGGGTGGTGTGGCAGAGCGCTCATGGAGTGACGCACGCGCCGAATCTCCTCGGGCCGAAGCCGGGGCAGGCAGTCCTGAAAAATCCCCAGCTCGCCGCCGTGCTCGCGCCGGCTGCGCAAGCCACGTCCGGTGGGGCGCTCGTGCTCGACTTCGGCACGGAGCTGACGGGGCACGTGGAGATTTTTACGCCGATGACCAAAGACCAAGAGCCGCCGCTCGTTCGCATCCGGTTCGGCGAATCGGTCGCCGAGGCGATGGCTGATCTCGGCGGCGAGACCAACGCACAGAACGACCATGCGTTGCGTGACCAGATCGTGCGGCTGCCGTGGCTGGGCAAGACTACGGTGGGGCCAAGCGGGTTTCGATTCGTGCGCATCGACAACATCGATCCGAAATTTCCCGTGCACTTGAGCGAGGTGCGCGCCGTCCTCTCGATTCGCGACGTGCCGCAGGTGGGGTCGTTTCGGTGCGACGACGAGCGCATCAACCGTATTTGGCAGGTCGGTGCCTACACCGTGCACCTCAATATGCAGGATTACCTCTGGGACGGCGTGAAGCGCGACCGCCTCGTGTGGATCGGCGACATGCATCCCGAGGTCGCTACGATCAACGCGGTATTCGGTTTCAACGACGTTGTCCCGCGCAGCCTCGACCTCACGCGCGACCTCACGCCCGTTACTGAGTGGATGAACGGCATCAGTTCTTATTCCATGTGGTGGGTGCTTATTCACGAGCAGTGGTGGATGCATCACGGTGATCGCGCCTACCTCGCCGCGCAGAAGCCCTATCTTCAGGCCCTGCTCACCAAACTCGCTGCGTTGATCGGCCCCGATGGCCGTGAGCGGATCGACGGCATGCGGTTCCTCGACTGGCCGAGTTCGCCAAACAAGCAGGGTGTCACCGCCGGTTTGCAGGGCCTGCTCGTGATGACGCTCGAGTCCGGAGCGCGCCTCCTGACTGCGCTCGACGACGCTCCGACGGCCTCGCTCTGCACTGCTGCAGCGACGCGCGGACGCCACGTTGTGCCAGACATCAACGCCTCGAAGTCCGGCGCCGCGCTCCTCGTGCTCGCCGGCATGCGGGACGCCAAGACGACGGCGACCGAGGTGTTGCAGGTGGGCGGGGCGAAAAACGTTTCGACCTTCTACGGCTTCTACGTGCTGCAGGCGCTCGCGAAGGCCGGTGAAACCAACACGGCGCTGGACTTCATCTCCACTTACTGGGGCGCGATGCTCGATCTCGGGGCGACGACGTTCTGGGAGGACTTTGACCTCGACTGGTTGCCCAATGCGGCGCGTATCGACGAACTTGTGCCGGCGGGGAAGAAAGATGTCCACGGCGGCTACGGCGCCTACTGCTATCTCGGTTTTCGTCACAGTCTTTGCCACGGCTGGGCCAGTGGACCGACGGCGTGGCTGAGCGAAAACGTCCTCGGCGTGACGCCCCTCGAGCCGGGCTGCAAACGCGTGCGTATCGTCCCGCAACTCGGCCGCCTGCGGTGGGCCGAGGGCACCTATCCGACGCCGCTCGGCGCAATCAAGGTCCGCCACGAGCGCCAGGCCGACGGCTCGGTCAAATCCCAGATTCAGGCCCCTGCCGGCATCATCGTGGTGCAGAAATAATTCCCCATGAAACTCCGCCCCACGTTTCCCTTCCGGCATCTGGCTGCGTTCGCCACCGCGATGCTCGGTCTCACGTTGGTCGCATCCGCGGCCCAGCAAACTTACCCCGAGCCAGCCGGCGCCGACCTCGCGGGCTTTGTGCCGATCTTCGACGGCCAGTCGCTCAAGGATTGGGACGCCGATCCCAAATACTGGCGGGTGGAAAACGGCACCCTCGTCGGCGAAGTCACGCCGGCGACGCTGCTGAAGGCGAACTCGTTTGCGATCTGGCGCGGCGGCGCGCCGGCGGATTTTGAGCTCAAGGTCGAGTATCGCGTGTCGGACAAGGGAAACAGTGGTATCAACTACCGCAGTGTCGAAATCCCAACGCCGGCCTTTGCGTTAAAGGGCTACCAGTGCGACATCGACGGACCCAACCGCTACACGGGACAAAACTACGAGGAGCGCGGACGCACATTTCTCACCGTCCGGGGCCAGATCGTCCGCGCGAGCGAAGGGTCCAAGCGCGCCATCATCGGCAGCCTCGGCGAGAAGGACGCCCTCGCGACGTTCGTGCGCGCCAACGACTGGAACCAGATTCACCTGATCATCCGCGGCAACGTTCTCACCCACATCGTCAACGGTCACGTGATGAGCGTCGTGATCGACGAGGATATCGCGGCCCGCACCGCCGCCGGCCTCATCGGCGTCCAGGTGCACGTGGGCCCGCCCATGAAGATCGAGTATCGCAATTTCCTCCTCAAAACCCTGCCGGCCGTAGCCGCCCCCGTTGCCAAATGAACCTCCGTACCACCCTGTTCCTTGTTGTCTTACTTGGCTCGTGGTCTGGTCGCGCCGCGGCTCAGGCCCCGGTGCCTGTCGCGCTGCGCACCGAATACCTCGTCGCGCCCGAGAGCGTTGATTCACCCACGCCGCGGCTCTCGTGGCAGTTGGAATCCGCGCGTCGCGGTGCCGCCCAGACAGCCTGGCAAATCCGCGTCGCCTCCTCGGCTGTCCGCCTCGCCGCGGGCGAAGCGGATCTTTGGGACAGCGGCCGCGTGGCCGGCGTGGAGACGAACCAGATCGCCTACGCGGGCCGCGCGCTCGCGTCGCGCGCGGAGTGTTTCTGGCAGGTGCGGAGTTGGGATGAGACTGGGACCGCGTCCGCGTGGAGCGCGCCCGCCCGCTGGTCGATGGGCCTGCTGCAACCGGCCGATTGGCGGGCCGAGTGGATTTCCTATCGCGACGATTCAGCGCTCCACACCGACCGGAAGACGCTTCACCTCCCGGCCCCGCGGCATTACCGCAAGGACTTCGTCGCCGCCAAGCCCGTGCGCCGGGCCGTCGTCTATGCCTCCGCCCTCGGCCTCTACGATCTGTTTTGCAACGGCCAGCGCGTCGGCGACGCGTATTTCCAGCCGGGCTGGTCCGACTACCTCCAACGCGCCTATTACCGCAGTCACGACGTCACCGCGCTCATCCGCGCCGGCGGTCCCAACGCCCTTGGAGCCATCGTCGCCGATGGTTGGTATGCCGGCTACGTCGGTTACGCGCTGCTCGTCGGCTACGGCCCCAACAAGGCCGGCCGCTACTTCTACGGCAAGACGCCGGCCTTCTCCGCCCAACTCGAAATCGACTACGCCGACGGCACGCGCGAGACCCTCGTCACGGACGACACGTGGCGCGTGACTGATCGTGGCCCGATTCGCGAGGCCGACCTCATCATGGGCGAGGCCTACGATGCCCGCGCGGAATTGGGTAACTGGTCTGCGCCCGGCTACGACGCTGCGGCTTGGGCGGCTGCCGTGCCTGCCGCGACCAATCCTCGGATAAAGGCGGTCTACTCCGACGCCGCCGGTCAGCGCGATATGGACCTCGGTTTTGTGCGACCGCCCAAGCTCCAAGCCTACGCGGCACCGCCGATTCGCGTCACGCAGGAATTGCCGGCCAAGAAACTCACCGAGCCGAAACCGGGCGTCTACGTGTTCGATCTCGGCCAGAACTTCGCCGGTCTCGTGCGCCTTTCGGTGAAAGGTGCCGCCGGCACCCAGGTCCGCCTCCGCTACGGCGAGATGATCAATCGCGACGGGACGCTCATGACGGAAAATCTCCGCAAGGCGCGCGCGACGGATTTCTATACTCTAAAGGGTGATGCCGCGGGCGAGACGTGGTCGCCGCGCTTCACCTACCACGGCTTCCAATACGTCGAGCTCACCGGAATCGCGACGAAACCCGAGCTCACGGCAATCACCGGCCTCGTGTTGCACAACGACACGCCGCTCGCCGGCAGTTTCGAATGCAGCGATCCCGTGCTCACGCAGTTTGGGCAGAACGCCCAATGGACCCAGCGCGCCAACTTCGTGGAAGTCCCCACCGACTGCCCGCAGCGCGACGAACGTCTCGGCTGGATGGGCGACGCGCAGGCGTATGTGCGGACGGCGACTTTCAACGCCGACGTCGCCGCGTTCTTCACCAAGTGGAGCGACGATGTCGTCGAAGCGCAGCGCAGTTTCGGCGCCTACCCGGACTACGCGCCCTATCCGATGGCACATGGTGGCGGCGGAAAAACTTTCGGCACCGGCTGGACTGATGCGGGCATCATCTGCCCGTGGACGATTTGGAAAACCTACGGCGACGTCCGCCTCCTTGAGCGCCAGTGGGCCTCGATGACGCGTTTCATGGACTGGCGCTACGGCAGCACCACGACGCCCGAGGGCCTTGGCACGAGTTTGGGCAACCCCTGGGGCGATTGGCTCAACGTCAACGAGAACACCCCCGTGGAATTTATCGACACCTGCTACCACGTCCTGGATTGTACCCTGATGGCAGAGATGGCTGAGGCGGTCGGGCGGCCGATCGAGGCGGCCAACTACCGCGCGCGTCGGGCGAAGTCCCAGACTGCGTTTACCAAGACCTACAGGAGGCCCGACGGCACGCTGACGATCGAAACCCAGTCCGCCTACGTGCTCGCGCTTTCGGTTGGCCTGATCGCGGAAAAAGATGTCGCCGCGGCTAGCGCCACACTCGCAGCGCGCATCGCGAAAAATGACCACCGCATGGCCACCGGATTTCTCGGCACGAAGGCCCTGCTCCCCGCGCTCTCGGCCCACGGTCAGCACGATCTGGCGGTGCGGCTGTTCCAGAGTCGCAAGTTCCCGAGCTGGGGCTACGAGGTTGTCAACGGCGCCAACACGGTTTGGGAGCGTTGGGACAGCTACACGGCGGAGCACGGTTTCAACGGCGCCAATGGCAACCAAAACGCCGCGATGAATAGCTTCAGCCACTATGCCTTCGGCGCCGTCATGGAGTGGGGCTACCGCGTGCTCGCGGGCATCGACACCGACGGCCCCGGCTACCGCCGCATCGTGATCCGGCCGCGCCCGCCAACACCCGGTAGCAATCCCGATCAGACGCCGATCGACTGGGTCAAGGCGCACTACGATTCCATCAACGGCCGCATCGCGAGCGCATGGCGCCTCGCGGGTGGCGTCTTCACGCTCGACGTGACCATCCCCGCGAACACCACGGCGAGCGTGTTTCTGCCAGGCGCCGCCGCTGGGCGCGTTCGCGAAAGTGGAGCGCCGCTTGCGACCGCTCCAGCTTCGGGTGTCCGCGCCGTCGCACCCTCTGGGGACGCCCTGCGCGTCGACGTCGCTGCTGGCACCTACCACTTTGAGGTTTCCCCGACCCCATGAAGCACCACCTGCGTCGCGTGCTGTGTTTCGCCGTCGTTTTGGCGACGGTCGGTCTCGTCCGGGCGGCGGATCGCCCCAACGTGCTCATGATCGTCGTCGACGATCTCAACGACTGGATCGGTTGCCTCGGTGGCCGGCCCGCGGCGATCACGCCCCACATCGATCGCCTCGCCGCACGCGGCACGCTCTTCCGCAACGCCCACACCCAGGCGCCGCTCTGCAATCCCTCGCGCACCAGCGTGCTCAGCGGTCTGCGTCCCTCGACGACCGGCGTCTACGGTCTGCAACCCGGCGCGCGCCAGGTGCCGCTGCTGAAAGACTGGGAAATGTTGCCGCAATATTTTCAACGGCACGGCTATTTCACCGCCAGCTTCGGCAAGGTCTGGCACGACGGCGCGGTGAAGCCGGCTGACCGGCCGAAGGAGTTCAACGTCTACGGTCCATCGCCGGGCGAGCCTCTGCCCAAGCAGAAAATCGTGCAGACCGAGTCTGCCATGCGCGTCGTCGATTGGGGCGTGCTGCCGGTCGACGAGAAGGAGTTTGCCGACTGGAAGACCGCCGACAACGCGCTCGCCCAGCTCAAGTCGCGGCCGAAGGACAAGCCCTTCTTCATCGCCGCGGGATTCCGCATGCCGCACCTGCCGTGTTTCGCGACGCAGAAATGGTTCGATCTCTATCCCGAGGACAAACTTGAGCTGCCGCCGGTGTTGTCCGACGACCGCCGCGATGTGCCGGACTTCGCGTGGTATCTCCACTGGAAACTTCCCGAGCCGCGCCTTTCCTGGCTCGAGAAAAACAACCAGTGGCGCTCGCTCGTCCGCGCCTACCTCGCGTCCACGAGTTTCATGGATAGCCAAGTGGGTCGCCTGCTCGACGGCCTTGCCGCTGCTGGCCATGCGGACGACACGATCGTCGTCCTCTGGTCCGACCATGGCTGGCACATCGGTGAAAAAGGTATCTCGGGCAAGAACTCTCTCTGGGAACGCTCGACGCGCGTGCCGTTGATCTTCGCTGGACCGGGGATCACCGCGGGCGCAGTCTGTGCGCAGGCCGCGGAACTGCTCGACCTTTATCCCACGTTACTTGCCGCTGCCGGCCTGCCCGCACGCGAAGGACTTGAAGGGCACAGCCTCGTGCCCCAGCTGCGCGACTCCGCTGCACCGCGTCCCTGGCCAGCCATCACGACGCATAATGCCGACAACCACACCGTGCGGAGCACGCGCTGGCGCTACATCCGCTACGCCGAGGGCTCGGAGGAACTCTACGATATGGCGACGGACCCCAACGAGTGGACGAATCTGGCCAGAGACCCGCACTACACCGAGGTGAAGACCGAGCTCGCCCGCTGGGTGCCGGCGGTGAGTGCTGCTCCCGCGCCCGGCAGTGCGCAGCGCACGTTGGTCCGCGACGGCACCGGCTGGCGCTGGGAAGGCGAGCCGATCCGCCCGGAGGAGCGCATTCAGTGAGAACGCCTACGGGCGAAACGTGAAATGATAGTAGAAGCGCCCGTTGGGCGCGGCGTCTCCTTGGTCGTAGGCGTGCATCGGGTCCGCTTCGAAGTCGCAGGCATCGGTCCATTTGAAATCGAGTGAAAAAGCCAATGACTCGCCGAGCCCGATTAGAGATCGAGGCAGGGCGAGCTCGACGCGATTATCCGCCACCGCGACGCGCGCGGCGCCGAGACTCTGCCAGATGTGAGGTGCGGATTGCCGCTCAAGCAGCGGTATCTGCCCGGCGCGATTGATGGCAAATTCGCCCCGGGCGGTTTTGAGCCAGAGCGTAAGACCGGTGGGTAGTGTAGTGGCTGCCAGTGGGGCGGCCGTTTCGAGGCAGAAGAACACGTGCGTCGTATCGCACGCGATTTTCGCCGTGGTGAGATCATGGCGCCCTGTGCGGTTTTCGTAGCGAGGGATGCGGCCCCAACCGTGGTGATCGCGTGGCGAGATATCGCCGATGTCGTCGTGATAGGTGGCAGTGATGGCGGCCCAATCCTTGAAATCGCCGTCGATGGTCATCGCGCTAGAGGTGGTCGTGACAGGAGGAGGGCGGGCGCCTTTGAAACGACGTATCTGGGCGACGAGCTGCAGGTAGTAGTTGTCGCCGAAGCCGCCGCGCATGGGTTCGAGGTCGCGGCTGAACTCGGCGTTGTAGGCGTCGACGAAGTAGGTTTCGCCCTTCTTGATGGGTCGACCGAGCATAAATTTGGATTTCCCGTCGGTGAAGCGCATGGCGACCCACTCATTCCAGCCGGTGACGAAGACGAACTCGGGATCGACTGAGAGAGCGTGCTCCCATTGTTCGGTGAAGAAGAGGCCGCGGTCGGATTGCTCCTGACCGGGCGGTGGTTGCTTACCGGCCTGATGGCTGCGGCCGATATTGGCGATGGGGTGTTGGGCGGCGGCCACAGCGACTTGCTCGGGACGAGCGGATGACTCGTGCCAGCCGAAGCTCTGCGGCGTGTGGTCGATCCAAGGCCATTTGTCGCGACCGTCGGCGAACCACGCGCCGGGTTTACCCTTGGTCCAGGCCCACGACTCGCGGACGGAGAAAAAATCACGCTGGCTCGCCGTCAGCTCCGCGGGGTTGGCGAGGATCAGCGGCTTTCCTTTCCAGAAAAACCATAGGTCCCGGTGGAGGTTCTTCGCGTAGAACTCGGTGAAGAGTTTGGCGGCGACCTTCGGTGTGCCGGAGTGGAGGAGGAAGGAGATAGACGGTGTGCTGCGGCCTTGGGCGCGGAGGGCGGCGAACTCCTGTGCGATGGTAAGGACGGTCGGAAGGTAGGCGCGGGCGTTGGTGGCGTCGAAGAAGAGGACGTCTACGCCGGCATCGGCGAGGAGCTGGGCGTGGCGGCGGATGACCCAGGTGTCATTGGAAACGTAGTAGCCGAAATAGGGCTCGCCCCAGTGGTGGAAGGCGCCGGGTGGACCGAAGGCGGCCGCATTGGGATTGGCGGCGAGCAGCTGGGTGATGTCGTAGGGGCTCGCGGTGTCGGAGGCGGTGGGTGGTAACACACCTTCGTTGGGGGAGCCCTTGTTGCGATCGTAGCCGTGGGCGCCGAGCCAAATAAAATAGAACATCCCGACGTAGCGGTTTGCACGCGGGGCGGGTGCAACTCCGGGCTCGGGGACGCGGCGACCGAGGTTGTCGGTCGCGGTCCAAGTATCGGCGAGGTTGGCCGGCCAGAGCTGGGGGGTGGTGTAGTTGGTGGGCTCGGCGGCGGACGCGAGAGTGGCGATCAGGCCAAGCAGCATGGCGACGATGGGCGCGGCGGTGGGGGGCGTCACGGGTGAGAGTGGGCGAAGGGTTGCGCGGTTTCTGCGGATGAGCAACCTGCGCAGCAGTTCGTCAACGAGAGTAGCGCGGTGGAGGGTCGAGCCTATGGCGGTCCCGCTCAGTTGCCACGACTGTCGTTGAAGTCGGGATGGGTCTCGCGGAGGAGGGTGCGGAGCGAAGAGCGTTCCTCTGTGCTGAGGTAGGCGTAGCGCGGGTCGGGCGCGGCGGAGTCGAGTGCGCGGATGAGGGCGGCGCAGATCTGTTGTTTCAGCGCACCGGGTAGACCGCGGAACATCTCGGAGTAGATGAGCGGGCTGCAGCGATAGCGGAAGAGGTGGCCCTCGAGCGACAGTTGGCGAAGGGAGTGGCCGTCGGTGGTGCGGGGACCGGTGCTTTCGTATGCGCGCACAAAGTCGGCGCTGCCGGCGAGGCCGGCAGGGAGCCGGGCCTCGTCTTTGAGGAGGAGGGCGTCGACGACGGAGCGGGTGGCGCTGGCGAAGACGGATTTCACGCTGTCGTAGGCGGGTTCCGCGGTGACGGGTTCCTTGAATGCTTTTTGAAGACCCTCCTGGTAGTGGAGCATGCGGCGGGCGTCGAAGGCGGCCTGGGTGAGGGCGTTCTGGACTGAGGTCTGGTGCTCGAAGACGAGGAGGGCGACGATGTCACTGGTGGGCGCGAGATAGGGTGTGGAATCGAAGTAGGGCGAGAGGTCGGTGAGGTTGGCGCCTTGTTCCGTGGGGAAGACGAGCGTCTCGCCCTCTTCGCGGGCGAGGAGGTTGCCACGGTGCCGCGCGTTGCCGTGGAGGCCGGTGACATACCAGCCGCCCCAGCGCTCTTCGAACGGCGTGCGGTGGTCGACGATCTTAGAGCCATGACGGAAAATCGGTTCGCCGGAGGAATCGGGAAACACAGAGCGCACGAAGACGCCGGGGATGCCCCGCACGAAATTGCCGCCGTGGCAGCGCAGACAGTCCTCGTCGCGCACGAAGCGGGCGGAGGAGCGCGGGGTGGGTTTGGCGCGTGGGTCGAAGGCGTAGTAGACGGGGCCGAGCTGCGGATCGATGGTGGTGACTTCGATCAATCCTCCAGGGACCCAGCCGATGTAAGCGGTATCGGAAAAATAGAGAGCGCGCGGATGGGATGGGGAGATGCGGTTGCGTTGGAAACTGGTCTTCGAAAAGACGAGGACCTGGCTGGAGTGCGGGATGCCGAGTTCGTGCAGGAGCGCGGTGAGAATCGTGCGATCGTCGCCGGTGAAGGTGAGTTCGCCGGACGCGAGGCGGGCTTCCAGACGGGCGATGGCGTCGCCGGGCTTCGTTGTGGAGTAGGCGACGGGCGGTTGCTCGTAGTCCTCGGCGGCGCAGGCGAGGGGCGTGAGGTGGCCGAGGGCAAAGGCGAAGGCGCAGAGGGCGCGTAGCGAAAGGGGGCGCATCGGCGGGAGAGACGACAGGGTGGCAAGCGGGTTGCCGCATACCAACCGGGAAACGTGGTGGAAGCGGCGGGTATTAAGCGGGGTTGCCGGGGCAGCAAGGGATGCGCCGAATCGCGTGCCAGCGCGTTTACGCGAAGACCTTGTCGCGGGGGTCGATCACGAGCCAGCAGGCGGCGCCGGCGATGAAGAGCCCGCCGATGGCGAGGACGGGCGTGTTCCACTCGCCGGTGTGGGCGAGGAGGGTCGTGACCAACGTGGGGCCGAAGACGCTGCCGACCTGGCCGGTGGTGTTCATGGCGGCGCTGACGACGCTGACGTGGGCACCGCCGATGTCGAGGCAAGTGCCCCAAGTGGCGCCGAGGGTGAACATCGTGAGAGTGACGGCTAGGGAGATGAGGCCGATGGCGGCGTAGGGGTTGTGGACCTGAGTGGCGCCGATCATGGCGATGCCCGCGAGGAGGTTACCGAGGCCGGCCACGCCGGCGCGGCCGAAGCGGAGGCCGAAGCGGCGCGCGGCCCAATCGGTGGCGGCACCGCCGAAGAGATCGCCGGCGACGGCGGCGACGAGCGGGAGTCCGGAAAACAAGGCGAGGGAGGCCGTCTTGAAGCCGTGCTTCTCCTCGAGAAACGTCGGCAGCCAGGTGATGCAGAAATAGAATGCGCAGCTATTGGGAATGTAGGAAAGGCAGAGCGGGAGGGTGTTGCGGTGCGCGAACAGCCGGCGCCAATACGGCCAGCCCTCGTGCTTGTCCGTGGCCGGCGTGCGGCCGGCGGCGATGAGCTCGCGCTCGGCGGTGTTGACCGCGGGGTGCGACGCAGGGTCGTCGCGGAAGTAGTGATGCCAGATGACGACCCAAACGAAGCCAATGACGCCGAAGATCACGAAGACAGCGCGCCAGCCGAAGAGGCTGTTCAACCAATACGCGATGAGAGGCGTGAGACCGCCGGCGAGATGGGCGCCGCTGAAAAAGATGCCCTGGACACGACCGCGTTGGGCGAGCGGCACCCATTGGGAGAAGGTGCGGGCGACACAGGGCCATGCGCCGGCCTCGCCTATGCCGAAGAGAAAACGGATGACGACGAGGGAAACGTAGCCGAAGGCGGTGGCGGTCGCGATGGTGAAGGCGGACCACCAGAGGACGATGCGGGCGAGCACGCGGCGGGTGCCTTGGCGATCGGCCCACCATGCGGTGGGAACTTCGAAGACGGCGTAGGCGAGGGCAAAGGCTCCGAAGACGACGCTCATCTGATCCTTCGAGAGCGAGAGATCGCGCATGATGTCGGGCGCGAGTTTCGCGATGCAGGCGCGGTCGAGGTAGGTGACCATCGCGAGCGCGACGGCGAGACCGACTACGCGGTGGCGGACGCGGGTGGGGGCAGCGTCAGTAGTCGGAGCGGTGGCCGGAGTAAGGGCGCTCATGGGGACGTGGGGTGAAGTGGGCGACGTTTCCGCACCTTAACAGGTGCGGAAACGCGGACGGGCGGAGTCGCACCGCCCCAGTGGGGAGCGGTGCCGGTGAAGGGCTTACGCCGTGCGGATCTGGCGCTTCGCGGCGTCGTAGAAGGTCTTCTTGCCGGTATCGTAGGAAACGACGGCCATGAGGACGGCGACGGCGTGTTGGTAGCCGGCGTCGATGTTGGCGTTCGGGGTCTTGCCGTCGCGCATGCACTGGAGCCAGTTCAGGAAGTGGTCGGGGTGCGGGATCGGCTCGACGTTCATCTTGCCGCGGATCTTGCCGTCGCGCTTCGGGCCGCCGTCGGCGCTGTAGGTCGGGGCGTTCCAGTTGTCGACTGCGAGGGTGCCCTTGTCGCCGTAGAACTTGCGGGAGTTGCCGGCGAAGTTGCCGAAATTGTTCGAACTGGTGACGATGAAGCCCTCGGGGTAATTCCACGTGGCAACCACGTTGTCGGGCGTGGTGAATTTGTTTTCGTCTTTCCAGTAGGTGACGCCGCCCATGCACATGCAGGACTCGGGTAGGCCGCAACCGGTGACGTAGTGCATGAGGTCGAGGAAGTGGGCGCCCCATTGCGGGACGGGTCCCTGGCAGAACTCCATGTAGCCATACCAGGCAGAGATCTGACGGCCGTCGAAGGGGCGCATCGGGCGGTCGCCGAGGAATTCCTTCCAGTTGACGTCGGCTTCTTTGGCTTCGCGGCCGAGGTAGGAATACCAGTAGGGCTTCTCGCTGTTACGGGTCTCGTCGATGCGGGTGATTTTGCCGATGACGCCGTCCGCGACGAGCTTTCGGGCGCCGACGATGCCGGGGATGCTGCGGAGCTGGGTGCCGACCTGGATGATGCTGCCGGCGGCCTGCGCGGCCTTGGCGGCGTCGTAGGCGCGGACGAGTTTGTCCATTTCGGTGGCGAGCGGTTTCTCGACGTAGATGTGCTTGCGGGCTTTCGCGACGGCTTCGAGGTGCGTGGTGTGGTGGAAGTCGGGCGAGGCGATCATGACGGCGTCGATGCCGTCCAGCGCGAGGAGATCCTTGTAGGATTCGAACTCCTTGGCCGGGCGGCCGAAGGCTTCCTTGATGACGCCGTTGATGCTGTCGCGGGAGCGCTTCCACGGATCGGCGATGGCGACGACCTCGAAGTTGGTCGCGGCTTTGTGCGGGAGGATACCCTTCTCAAGATGGGCGCCCTGGCCGCGGCTGCCGCAGCCGATCTGGGCGATGCGGATGCGGTCGTTGGCACCGATGGAGCGGGTGCGCTCGGCGGCGGTGAGGAAACGGGGGGCGAGGGTGGCGCCGGCGGCGAGCGTCGCGGTGGTCTTCAGGAAATCGCGGCGCGGGGTGGCGGGGGCGGGGTTCGGGGTCGGAGCGGAGTGGTCGGTGTTCATGGAAAAGGGGAGGAGTGGTGGACGTTGCGGGAGACGAGTGCGGTTCAGACGGCGAGGATGGCGTCGAGTTTCGCGGAGATTTGCTCGAGGTAGGCTTGATCAGTGAGGCCTTCCGGGCGCCATTGCTCGGTGATCATCCAGCCGGTGTAGTCGACGGAATCGAGGGCGGCCATGACGGCGGGCCAGTCGCTATCGCCTTCCATGAGGTTGACCTTGAAGCCCTCGCGGAGGCCCTTGGAGTCGCGGAGCTTTTTGCTGAATTCCTTCACATGGACCTTCGAAATCCGCGAGCCGAGGGTGCGAATCCAGTGCTCGGGCCAGCCGGTGTTGACGACGTTGCCGACGTCGAAGTGCCACTTCACGAACGGGCTCTTGAAGGCGTCGGCAAACTCGACGGCCTCGCGCGGTGAGAGGAGGAACTGGTTCCAGACGTTTTCGATGGCGATGACGACGCCGAGTTGTTCGGCGAGTGGGACGGCCTTCTTGATTTCCTCCAGCGAGCGGGAGTAGGCCTCGGTATAGCTAACCTGCTTGGTGACGGTGCCGGGGACGAGCAGGACGGAGCTGGCGCCGTAGGCCTTGGCGTCGCGGAGGCCCTGGAGGAGGCCGTCGAGGCCGATCTGGCGCGTCGCGGGATTGGGATCGGAGAGAGGCTTGGCCCAGTGGGTGGCGATGACGACGCTCGGAATCTGGAGTCCGGTGGCGTCGCGGGCGGCGAGGACTTCTGCCTGATCCATGGCGCTCGATGGCTCGACGCCGGCGAAACCGGCGTTGCGGACGAGTTGGAACTTTTCCTTCAGCGAGAGCTTCTTCGATGTCTCGCTGTTGAGCATCGCGAACATGAAGCCCTTGGGATTCTTGCGCGGCACCTTGGATTTGGTGGCCGCGGTAGCGGGGGCGGATTGGGCCGCCAGCGAGGAGGCGAGTGGGGCGATGGCGGCGAGAGCGGCCGAAGAGTGAAGAAACGTGCGACGATTCATGACAGGGGTGGGGAAGCGCGGACGGCGGGATGCGGCCGGAGAAAAGCGAATCAAGTGACTTCGCCGAAATTGGAAACAGGAATTTTTAGGTGCACGTTGCGCGGGATTGACCCACGCGTGGGAGAGGTTCGCTCTCGGAGTGGCGTTCGACGCGTCACCTCCGTGGTGCGTCGGACGTCAAGGCTCATTCCCCGCACCCATCGCTTCCTGCTTATGCCCCGCCGCGCGCTTCTCGTTGTTTTCCCCGTCGTATCGCTGATCACCTCGGCTGCGGCCGCTGACGCCTCGCCGGGTCGGGTATCATTCAACCGCGATATCCGGCCGATCATGTCGGACACGTGTTTTCACTGTCACGGGTTTGATGCGAAGAGCCGCGAGGCGAATCTGCGGCTCGACCTGCGCGAACAGGCACTGAAGCCGGCCAAGAGCGGCGGCATCCCGATCATCCCCGGCAAACCGGAGGAATCCGAAATCATTTTGCGCATCACCGATACCTCGGAGCCGATGCCACCGGAGAAGGCGCACAAGAAACTGACTGCGGCGCAGGTTGACCTCCTCCGGCGCTGGGTCGCGGAGGGGGCGGTTTACGAGCCGCACTGGGCCTACGCGCCGCTCGCGAAACCGCCGGTGCCCAGCGTGCCGACGTCCGCGACGTGGAGCGGGCGCGTGGAGCATCCAATCGACGCCTTCATTCGCGAGAAACTCTCTACGAAGAACATCACGCCCTCGCCCGAGGCGGACCGGACGCGGTTGCTGCGCCGACTCACGCTCGATCTCACCGGTCTGCCGCCCACGCCGGAGGAGACGGCGGCGTTTGTGGCCGACCGGACGCGCTCCGCCTACGAACGGCAGGTGGAACGGCTGCTCGCGTCGCCGCGTCACGGCGAGCGCATGGCGGTGTGGTGGCTGGATATCGCGCGGTTCACGGACACGGTGGGATTTCACGGCGATCAGAACCAGCGCATCTTCCCGTATCGCGATTACGTGATCGGGGCGTTCAACGCGAACAAGCGCTTCGATCAATTCACCATCGAGCAACTTGCCGGTGATTTGTTGCCGAATCCCACGACGGAGCATCGCGTGGCGACCGGCTACAACCGGCTTAACATGATGACGCGCGAAGGTGGCGCGCAGCCGGCGGAATATCTCGCGAAATACGGCGCCGAGCGCGTGCGCGGAGTGGCGGCGGCGTGGTTTGGCAGCACGTTTGGCTGCGCGGAGTGCCACGATCACAAATTCGATCCGATCAAGACGCGCGATTTCTACGAGCTGCAGTCGTTCTTCGCCGATATGAAGCAGTGGGGCGTCTACTCCGATTACGGCTATACGAAGAATCCAGAGCTCGGTGGGTTTACGAACGACCACCCGTTTCCGCCCGAAATTGAAGTGGAGAGCCCTTACCTAGCGTCGCGCCAAAAGCAGGCGTCGGCGGAATTGCGTGCCCACGTCGTGGCGTTGCGCCAGCCAGCGAACGACCCGGTGAAGGCGGCGCGTTTCTCGGCGTGGCTCGACGAAGCGCGGACTTATTTGACGCGGGTGCCGACAGGCTGGGAGCAAGTGCCCACCACGGCCGTGGTGATGAAGGCCGGCAAGGTGATGCCGGAGCGCAAGGTCACGATCAGCCCCGAGGGAGCCGCGCGCGTCGACAAGCCTCTCGTCCGCACCGAGAGCCTCCAACTCACGCTGAAGCCGGCGCCGGGACGATTGGCGGCGTTGCGCGTGGAAATCATCGGAGAACCGGCGGGCGACACCCTCACACTCTCGGCCAGTGTGCGCGATGCCGACGGCAAAAGCCGCAAGCTCACTTTCGCGTTTGCCGATGCAACGGCGAAAGCCCCGCGCTACCGGGATGGCTACGAACTGCTCGGTGTGACGACGGGATGGAAACTTCCTGCGGCGACCGCGGGTGTGTCGCTGGCGGCCGTCTGGCTCCTGGCGGAGCCGACGATGCTTGTCGCCGGAGATGCGGTGGTTGTGTCGTTGACCGGCGAAGCCAAGTCGGCGGTGCGCGTGACGACGAGTGCGCTGGGTGGCGGTGAGCCATTGCAAGTCGCTTCCGATGCCGTGCGTGCCGCGGTGATGGCGACCCAGCGAACTACGGCGCAACGGGACGCGGCGGTCGACACATGGGTGATGACGACGGCAGAAGACCGGGTGGGAGTTGAGCGCTACCACAAACTCGCCGCGGCGCTCCGCGAGCTGCGCGGTGGCAAGACCTGGACGATGGTCACCGAAGCGGTCGCACCGATGGCGATTCGCGTGCTGCCCCGCGGTAACTGGCAGGATGAGTCGGGGCCGGTGGTTTTGCCCGCAACGCCGAGTTTTCTGCCGGGCCGCATTGAGAGCGCGCCGGAGAAGCGCCTCACGCGCCTCGATCTCGCACGTTGGATCGTCTCGCGTGACAATCCGATCACCGCCCGCGCCGTGATGAACCGACTTTGGGCGATGTATTTCGGTGTCGGCTTGAGCGCGAGTGTCGACGACCTCGGCTCGCAGGGCGAACTCCCGTCGCATCCCGAGCTCCTCGACTGGTTGGCGAGCGAGTTTCGCGACAGCGGCTGGAACCTGCGCCACATGATTCGCCTCATCCTGACGAGTGCGACCTACCGGCAAAGCAGCACGGCGCGCCCGGAGTTGCGGGAAACTGATCCCGCCAATCGTCTCCTCGCCGCGCAGAATCCGCGCCGCCTCGAGGCGGAATTCGTGCGCGACAACGCCCTGTTTGTCGCCGGCCTGCTCGACCTCCGCGATATCGGCGGCCCGAGCACCAAGCCCTACCAACCCGCCGGCTACTACGCGGCGTTGCAATTTCCCGATCGCGACTACTTGGCGAGTGCGATTGACGGCCAGTGGCGTCGCGGCGTCTACACGCACTGGCAGCGGACGTTTCTCCATCCGATGCTCGCGAATTTCGATGCACCCGCGCGCGACGAATGCGCGGCGGCACGAGTGGTGAGCAACACCCCGCAGCAGGCGCTTACGCTCCTGAATGATCCGACGTTCGTGGAAGCCGCGCGGCACCTCGCCGTGCGCATCGTGACGGCCGGTGGCGCGGACGATGCGGCACGCCTGCGCACGGCGTTTGCGCTCGCGCTCGCCCGCGCGCCGAAGCCGGCGGAGGTCGCCTCGCTCACGGCGTTTTTGAAAACGCAGCGCGAGACCTACCGCGCGGCGCCCGCCGACGCGGACAAGTTGCTCCGGGTCGGCATTTCCCCACCGCCTCCGGGCGACGCCATCGAACTCGCCGCGTGGACGACCCTCGCACGCGTGCTGCTCAATTCCCAGGAAGTCATCACCCGCTACTGACCATGCCCACTTTTGATCCCACCGGCCACGCGTTGAGCGTCAACCGCCGCACGTTTCTCACCCAGAGCGCCTACGGTCTCGGCGGCATCGCGCTCGCCCTCCTGCAGAGCAAGCTCGCTGCGGCTACCGCGGGCGGTGCCGCCCCGAAGCTACCGCCGGGCTGGAATGGGGCGCTGAAGCAGGCGCATTTTCCCGTGAAGGCGAAGCGCGTGATTTTCCTCTGCATGGCGGGTGGTCCCTCGCAGCACGAGACCTTCGACTGGAAACCGAAACTCAAGGCGCTCGACGGCCAACCGTTTCCGGAGTCGTTTACGAAAGGCCAGCAGCTCGCGCAGCTGCAGAATGCCGTGCTCAAGGCGCGTGGGTCGTTCACGGAGTTTCACAAGCACGGCAAAGCTGGCATCGAGATCAGCGATCTCTTTCCGCATATCGCGGGCGTGGCCGACGATCTTTGTGTCGTGCGCTCGATGCACACGGAGCAGATCAACCACGACACCGCGCACGCGTTCATGAACACCGGCTCGATCATCAAGGGCCGGCCGAGCATGGGCTCGTGGCTGCTCTATGGTCTCGGCGCGGAGACGCAGGACCTGCCGGGCTTTATCGTGCTCAACTCGCAGGGAAAATTCGGTCTGCAGCCGATCTCCGCGCGGCAGTGGTCGAGCGGTGTGCTGCCCAGCCGGTTTCAGGGCATTCAATTTCAATCGCGCGGCGACGCGGTGCACTACGTCGGCAATCCCGAGGGCGTATGCCAGAGCACGCAGCGCCAGGTGATCGAGGAGGTGCGCCGCATGAACGGCCTCCTCGCCGAGGAAACGCTCGATCCGGAGATCGCCACGCGCATCGCGCAATACGAGTTGGCGTTCAAGATGCAGAGCAGTGTGCCGGAGCTCACTGATTTCAAAAACGAGCCGCAGGCCATGCTCGACCTCTACGGCATCAAGGAGCCGGGCGACGGCAGCTTCGCCTCGAATTGCCTTCTGGCGCGCCGCCTCGCTGAGCGCGGCGTGCGCATGATCCAGCTCTACCACCGCGCATGGGATCACCACGGCGATCTGGAGCCCGGCATGAAGTCCGGCGCGAAGGACGTCGATCAGGCGACGGCCGCGCTCATCAAGGACCTCAAGCAACGCGGCATGCTCGACGACACGCTCATTCTCTGGGGTGGCGAGTTTGGCCGCACGCCGATGGGGCAGGGCAGCGGGCGCGACCATCATATCTTGGGATTCAGTGTGTTCATGGCCGGCGGCGGCGTGAAGGCCGGCACGGTTTACGGCGCGACGGACGAACTCGGCTACCGGGCGATGGAAAACCCGGTGAGCGTGCACGACCTGCATGCGACGATGCTAGCGCTGATGGGTGTGGATCATCAGCGCCTCAACACGAAGTTCCAGGGCCTCGACGTGCGCCTGACCGGCATCGCAGGCGAGGTGGTCAAGGATATCATGGCGTAGTCTGCGCGAGGTGCGTGCGGCAGGGAAACGCTACCCGATATCCCGCGAGGCCTTTCGATCCCCCTTCCCGCAGTTAGGAAAACTCAATCAAACCACTCGTCGTGCGGATCGAAGGCGGGGATGGGGACGTTGAGGATTTTCATGCGGCCGATGGCGCGGTGGCGGCAGCCGGGTTTGATAAAAATCGAGGTGAGCGGCTTGACCGGGAAACGCTCGCCGTCGAGCTCGATGAAGCCTTCGCCCTGCACCTCGAGCACCGTGTAAATTTCGGTCATCTTCTTGTGATAGTGCGTGCGCGCATCGAGCTGGATGTCGACCACGTGCACGGTGGCGACGGGGTTGTCGGGCGTCGCAAAACTCCGGCTCGCCCACCCGCACGGACACCGCACCGGCGGCACTTCGTCGAGCTGGCTGATCATGAAGTTCTTCTTGGCCGCGGCGGGAGCGGCGGCGAGCGGCGAGGCGGGAGTGCTCATGGGGCGGAAGGGCGGAACGGACGGTGACGAACTAGGCGAGGAGTTGTTTCAACAGTTTGCCGTGGACGTCGGTCAGGCGGAAGTCGCGGCCTTGGAAACGGAACGTGAGCTTCGTGTGGTCGATGCCGAGGAGGTGCAGCATCGTCGCGTGGATGTCGTGCACGTGGGCGCGGTCGGCGACGGAGTTGAAGCCGAGTTCGTCAGTCTCGCCGACGGTGATGCCGGGCTTGGTGCCGCCGCCGGCGAACCACATCGTAAATGCGTCGATATGGTGGTTGCGGCCAGTCGTGTCGCGGTTTTCGCCCATCGGGGTGCGGCCGAATTCACCGCCCCAGATGACGAGAGTATCCTTGAGGAGACCGCGCTGCTTGAGGTCCTGCACGAGCGCGGCCTGGCCTTGGTCGACCTCGTGGCAGCGTTTCTCGAAGTCGCTCTGGAGGTTTTCGCCAGGTCCGCCGTGGCTGTCCCAATTCGTGTGATAGAGCTGCACGAACCGCGTGCCGCGTTCGACGAGGCGGCGGGCGAGGAGGCAGTTGCGCGCGAACGACGGCGTTTCCTTTTCGATCCCGTAAAGCTTCAGCGTGGCTTCGGTTTCCTGGCTGAGGTCGATGAGCTCGGGCGCGCTGGCCTGCATGCGGCTGGCCATCTCGTAGGAGGCGATGCGCGTGGTGATCTCGGGGTCGCCGGTCTCGACGGCGCGGGCGACGTTGAGGTCGCGGATCGCGTCGAGGGCCTGCCGCTGGCGGCCGGCAGTGACGCCCGCGGGATTGGTGAGATTGAGGATCGGGTCGCCACTGCCCCGCAGTGGCACACCCTGAAAGGTCGTCGGGAGAAAGCCGCTGCCCCAATTCACGCCACCGCCACGGGGACCGCGTGGGCCTGACTGGAGGACGACGAAGCCGGGTAGGTCCTGCGACTCGCTGCCGAGGCCGTAGGTGACCCACGAGCCCATGCTCGGCCGGCCGAACTGGCCCGAGCCGGTGTTCATGAAGAGTTTCGCCGGCGCGTGGTTGAAGAGCTCGGCGGCGCAGGACTTCACGATCGTGATGTCGTCGACGATGCCCGCGGTGTAGGGGAACAAGTCCGACACCCACGCACCGCTCTTGCCGTGCTGCTTAAACTCGCGACGCGTGCCGAGGAGTTTGGTGCCGTGGCTCGTGTCCATGAACGCGAACCGCTTGCCCTCGATCAGCGACTGCGGGACGGGTTGGCCGTTGAGCTCGATCAAGCGCGGCTTGTAGTCGAACAGCTCGAGTTGGCTCGGGCCGCCGGCCATGAATAGAAAGATGACGTTCTTGGCCTTGGGCGCGAACATCGGCGGGCGCGGCGCCATGGGGTTGGGCAACGCGCCCGAGGAAACGAGTTCACCCTCGGCGCCGTAGAGTTCGTGCCGCCCAAAGAGCGAGGCGAGCGCGATGCCGCCGAGTCCCATGGTGCAGCGGCTGAGGAAGTGCCGGCGCGTGACTTGGTCCGGAGAAAAATGCTGCGCGGGATCGAAAGGCGGGAGGGGCGGCATGGGATTATTCGCGCGTGATGGTTTCGTCGAGGTTCAGGAGCACGCGGGCGACGGTCGTCCAAGCTTCCTGCTCGGTCGCGGCGGGGTCTTTCGCGCTGGGCGTGCGGAGATCGGCGAGGAGGGCGAGGAGGCGGGTGCGTTCTTTCGCATTGGGCGGGCGGGCGACGCAGAGGCGGAAGGCGTAGTCGAGGCGCGCGATGTCGTCGGCGCCGCCTTCTTTCACGATGCGTTGCGCGAGCGCGCCGGCGAATTCGAAGAATTGCTGGTCGTTGAGGAGCGTGAGGGCCTGGAGCGGGGTATTGGAGCGGAGACGGCGCGTGCAGGCGCTGAAGCTGTCGGCGGCATCGAAGACGGCGACGGCCGGGTGCGGCGTGGCGCGCCAGTAGTGTGTGTAGAGGCCGCGTCGGTAGCGGTCCTCGCCGGTGCTGGCGTTCCACGGGCGGCGGTTCTGGCCGAGGTTCATCACGCCGTCGGGCTGGGGTGGGTAGACGGGCGGGCCGCCGAGTTTCGGGGCGAGGAGGCCGCTGGCGGCGAGGCCGACGTCGCGGACGACCTCGGCGTCAAGGCGGAGGCGCGATTGGTGGGCGAGGAACTTGTTCACCGGATCGACCACGTGGAGATCGGGGCGGGCGTGCGACGACTGGCGGTAGGTGGCGGAGGTGACGATGAGGCGGTGCATCGCCTTCATGCTCCATTTTTGCGCGGCAAACTCGGTGGCGAGGTAATCGAGCAACTCAGGGTGCGAGGGCGGCAGACCCTGCGTGCCGAAGTCGTTTTCCGTCTCGACGAGGCCGCGCCCGAAATATTGCTGCCAGATGCGGTTGACCATCACGCGGGCGGTGAGCGGGTGGTCGGGTTGGAAGAGCCAGCGGGCGAGATCGAGGCGATTGGGGGTGGCGACGGTGCCGGGTGGGAGGATGGCAGGCGTGCCGGGCTGCACGGGATCGCCGGGGCGGGTGAAGTCGCCCTTGATGAAGACCACGCTCGGGCGCGGCTTTTTCAGCTCGGACATTACGAGGGTCGTTAGGCGCCTGGGCGCGCGGCGCTCGAGGACGGTGAGCTTTTGGTTGCGCGTCTTGAATTCCGGCTCGGCCTGCGGGTAGGCGGCGAAGACGGCGCGCTTCTGCGTAAACGTGAGATCGGTCCACGCGACGCCGAGGGCCTCACGGGCGGTGCCGCCGAGCTTGGTCTTGCCCATGCCGTCGAGGGCGGCGAGCCAGGCGACGACGGGGGCGCTGCGCTCGTCGAGGTATTTTTCGAACTCGGCCTGCTGCGTCTCGAGTTCGTGCAGGGTGGCCTCGTCGGCCGGCTTTTCGCCCGGAAACGCGAGCGTGCCACCGGGGACGTTCTTGCCGTGGCCGTCGTCGACCGTGTTGTTGAAGATGGCGAACAGCTGGTAGTATTCGCGCTGCTTGAGCGGGTCGAATTTGTGGTCGTGGCACTGCGCGCAGCCGACGGTGAGGCCGAGGAAGGCGGTGCCGAAGGTGTTGACGCGGTCGAGCACGGCTTCGATGCGGAACTGCTCGGGGTCGATGCCGCCTTCTTGATTGATCTGGGTGTTGCGGTTGAAGCCGGTGGCGACCTTTTGGTCGACGGTGGCTTTGGGCAGGAGGTCGCCGCCGAGTTGTTCGATGACGAATTGGTCGTAGGAGAGGTCGCGGTTGAGGGCGGCGACGACCCAGTCGCGGTATTTCCAGATCTGGCGCGGGGCGTCGATGGAGTAGCCGTTGGAGTCGGCGTAGCGGGCGACATCGAGCCACGGGCGCGCCCAGCGCTCGCCGTGGTGCGGGGAAGCGAGGAGGCGCTCGACGACGCGTTCGTAGGCGTCGGGGGATTGGTCGGTGAGAAACGCAGCGACCTCGGCGGGAGTCGGCGGGAGGCCGATGAGGTCGAGGCTCACACGGCGGAGGAGTGTGACGCGGTCGGCCTCGGGCGACGGGGCGATTTTCTCCTTCGCTAGCTGCGCGAGGATGAAAGCGTCGACGGGATTGCGGGCCCAGGCGGCGGGAGCAGCCTTCGCCTTGGGCGGATCGACGCGGACGGGGGCGACGAAGGCCCAGTGAATGTTTTTCTCGGGCTCCTCGTTGGCCGGGGCGACAGCGCCCTCGTCAATCCACGTGCGGATTGTGGCGATCTGGGCGTCGGTCAGTGCCGGTTTTTTATAGGGCATGCGCGCGATGTCGTCGTGCGTGCCGAGGATGGTCTGGACGAGGAGGCTGTCGGCGCTCTTGCCGGCGACGAGGGAGGGACCGCTGTCGCCGCCGGTGCGGAGGAAGGCGGCGGTGTCGGCGCGCATCCCGGACTTTTGCTGCGAGGCGCCGTGGCAGCGGTAGCAGTGCTGCGTGAGGATGGGTTTCACGTCGCGCACGTAGTCAACGGGCGCGGCGGGGAGAAGGGTGGCGAGGGCGAGAGCGCCCAGAGCGGCATGGGTCCGCGAAAGCATCGGTGGAGAGAGAACCGTTCCACAAGACGCGGAGAAAGCAAAAACGTGGCGGACGTTGAATGCCGGCGGCGCAGAGTGCGTGCCCTCGGTCGGAAAAGAGCGGTCGAAAGGAACTCCTAGGACGATCTCTTCGGGGTGACGGTGAGTCGTGATGCGGCGACGGACGCCTCGGTGACATTATAGCCGGCAATCAGGGCGGCGGCGCCCAGGGCCAGAACGACGGTGCCGGCGCTGAAGATGATCCGCATCGCGAGAAATGTCTCCGGGGTTTGCGCGACCTTCAGCTCGGTCTGCCAGCCGGTGAGCGAGAGCGCGACGCCGGCGAGAAAGATTGAGCCGGAGAGGGCCAGTTTGAGCATCCAGCCGAGCACCGCGTTGAACATGCCCTCGCGACGCTCGCCCGTGACGGCTTCGTCGAGGTCGCAGATGTCGGCCGTCATCGAGGGCACGAGCACCATCACCGCGACGAGGCCCGGGGCGAGGAGCAGCGAGGGGATGACGAGCAACCAGCCGGCGTCGGGGACGTAGCAGAACCATTTCGCGAGACCGCCGATCACGAGCGATCCCGTGCAGAGGAGAAAAGTGGATTTCTTCCCGATCTGCTGCGAGAGGCGGACGATGCCGGGCACCGCCAGCAAGCCGCCGAGCTGGAAACAGGTGCCGGCGATGCCCTTCAGCAGGGCGCCTTTGGCCAGGTCGCCGCCGTTGACGTAGAATACGTTCAGATAGAACCCGGTGTTATCGATGACGAGGTAGCTGGCGTAGATCAGGCACTGGGCGGAGGCTAGGCGCACGAAGTCACGGTGGCGGACGGTTTCGCGCCAGCTCTGCCAGAGGGAAAGCCGGGCGCGGGGCGCCGTGGCGGGAGGCGGGCGTTCGGGCACGCGCCAGACGGTGAGTGTGCCCAGTGTGGCAACGAGGCCGCCGATGATCACCCCGCAGAAACGGCTGCCAGCGACGAGGCCGCCGGCGCCGGCGAGTTGGACGAGTTTGAGGAGCCACTGATTCACCACGCCCGAGAGTTTGTGGAGCATGGACTTGGCGCCCATGAGGCGCGTGCGCTCGTGGTAGTCGCGCGTGAGCTCGAGCCCGAGGGCACCATAGGGCACGACAAAGATCGAGTAGGCGGTCGAGAGGAGGAACGAGCCGGCGGCGAGCCAGACGAAGTAGAATAGCGGGGAGCGGCCGGCCGGGAAAAACCAGAGGCCCGCGGCACAGAGGCCGGTGAGTAGGGCGCCGATCACAATGAAGGGGCGGCGTCGGCCCCAGCGCGACTGGCAGTGGTCGCTCGTGTGGCCGATCCACGGATCCATCACCGCGTCCCAAAGCCGCGGCAGAGCGATGGCGGCGCCGACGAGCACCGGGCTGACGCCGAGGGTGAGGTTGAAGACGGGGTTTGCGAGCTGGTTGACGGAGTTGATCGCGAGATTCTCAGCGAACGCCGATGCGCCGTAGGCGGCGCGGGTGCTGGGTGGGATGCGTTCCGCGGCTGGCGGCGAGGCGGGCGGCGGGCTCATGCACCGACGGGGCCCTGGCCGAAGTCGGTGACGCCACGCGCGAACTGCTTGATGCGGGTGCGAGGGAAAGGCTCGAACGGCAGGGCCTTGAGCGTGCCGTGCTCGACGGCGGGCTGGGTGAACGGGCGCGCGGCGAGGACGCGGGTGGCGGCGGTGCGGAGTTCGGTGGCGACCGCGGGGGCCTCGCCGAGACGGTTACGGGTTTCGCCGGGGTCGTCGCCGAGATGGAAGAGGAGTTCCCGGCCGCCGTTGGCGAGCCAGATGTATTTCCAGTCATCGCGACGGACCATGCACTTGAAGTGCCGGGTGCCCGGGGTGCCGTAGAGGCCGTGGAGCTCCGGGCGCGGGGCGGCGGTGCCGCGGAGGGTGCCGAGGAGGTCATGGCCGTCGCGGAGTTCGGGAGTGCCGCTGGCGGAGGTGGCGAGGCCGAAGAGGTCGGTGAGGGCGACGAGGCCGGCGTGGCGCGTGCCGGCGGGGAGGTGGCCGGGCCAGCTGACAAGGAGCGGCACGCGGCAGGCGGCTTCGAAGAAGCTCTCCTTTTGCCAGGCTCGGTGATCGCCGAGGTGGTCGCCGTGGTCGGAGTAGAAACAGATGAGGGTGTTGGCAGCGTCGGGGCGGGCGTCGACGGCGGCGAGGAGGCGGCCGATGCAGTCGTCGATAAATGCGATGGCCCCGAAGTAGCGGGCGCGCAGCTGGCGCGCCTGGAGGGGCGAGATGTCTTCGGCCCAGACGGCGTGGTTCATCCAGCCGAGGTAGTCGTCGGCCGCGTCAATCGCGGGATCACCGAGGACTGGGGCAGGCATGGCATCGGGGTCGAACATCCGATTGTAAGGAACCGGCGGGGCGATGGGCGGGTGGGGGGTGACGAAGGAGACGAAGCCGAAATACGGCCGCGGTTCGGGTCGGGCGAGTTCCTCGCAGGCGCGGCCGGTGAGCCAGACCTCGACGCTGAGGTCGGCGGACACGGGGCGGACTTGGGGCACGTAATACATGTCGCTGCGTTCGCCGTGGACCTGTTCGAGATGGGTGTGGGCGGGGGCGCGGGCGCGAAGCCAGCGCACGTAGTCGTCGCCGAGGAAGTCCGCTTCGGTGGGCCAGAGCTCCTCGCTGTATTCGTGGGTGTGGAAGCCGAGCGGCTCGTGGCGGGGTTCGGTGTGAAACTTGCCGAGGCCCCAAGTGCGGTAGCCGCGTTCCGCGAGGGTGGCGGCGAGGTAGGGGCCGCAACGCTCGCTGACTCGGTCGCCGGGGGCCCAGTTGCTGAGCCAACTGGTTTTCGAAGGCTCGCAGCCGGTCATGAGCGAGTAGCGGGCGGGCACGCAGACGGGGCACGATGTGTAGGCGTTGGTGCAGGCGACGCCGCGGCGGACGAGCCGGTCGAGGTTCGGGGTGCGGACGTGGGCAGCGCCGAGAGCAGCAATGGTGTCGAACCGCTGCTGGTCGGTCATGACGAAGAGAATGTTGGGCGCGGCGGGCATGGAACGAAAAAGGCGCAGCGGGCGAGGTGCGGGCGACGTCAGGGGACGGGAGCAGGTTTTCCGGCGGGCGGCACGTGGAGAATGGTGCCGGAAATGACACGGGTAACGTCGGCGCCGGTAGCGTCGGGCAGGCGGCAGGTGATTTCGATGATCGTGGCGGGAGCGAGGCCGGGGAGCGTGAGGCGCAGGCGGCGCGGATCGGCGAGGCGCTCGACGCGGGCGAGAGCGAGGGTGTGCTCGTTGACGCGCGGGCTGCCGTAGTTGGCGGAGCGTTTGAGTTCCCAGGCTTTGACCGTGTAGCGGGAGACGTCGGCGAGTGCGGCGGAGGCGGCGAGCGGTTCGCTGAAGGTGAGTTCGATGCCGACCGGGATGATGTGCCAGGCGGTCGGGAGAACGGCGGGACGGCCGGTGGGGCGCAGGCGGTAGAAGCCTCCTTCTTGTTCGGTCTGTGAAGTGGCCCAGGCAGAGAGGCCGCAGAGGTAGAGTTGGCCGTCGGCCGGGTGCACGCGGCCGCGCATGATGCCGGTGGGAAAATCAGGAACGGGGAGACGGCAGAGGGCGCCTTGGGCGGAATCGCCGGTGCCGTCGGCGAAGACGATTTCGAGGCGGCCCTGGCCGTAGGAGAGGTTGAGCAGCGCGCCGTCGAGGGCGCCCCAGCGGGGGTGGTGGATCCAGAGCAGCTCGGCGGGGGAGCGGTCGGTGGCTTTGTCGACCCAGAGGAGCGGCGGGGCCATGGCGGAGTCGGCGGAATCGGCCGGGGCGCCGTAGCTCCACATGTTGCCGAAGAATTTGCCGGGGGTGACGCGGTTGATGCGGTTCATGGGCATCCAATGGCCTTCCTGGTCGGTGACGAAGAAGGAGCCGTCGGGGTTGAGGCAGACGCCGTTGGCGGCGCGGAAGCCGTTGGCGAGGATTTCAGTGCGGGCGCCGTCGGCGGAGATTTTTAGCAAGGTGCCGTGCTGGGACACGAGGGCGGTGCGGGCGTGGCGGGCGCTTTTCGCGTAGTAGAAATTGCCGGCCTCGTCGGTCTGCAGGCCCATGGCGAACTCGTGGAAGTGGTCGGTGACCTGATGGTCGCTATTCACATTTTCGTAGAAGTCGATCTCGCCGTCGCCATCGAGGTCGTGGAGACGGACGAGTTGATCGCGGCAGGTCACGAAGAGGTCGGAGCCGCGGAGCTTGAGGCCGAGCGGTTGGAAGAGACCGGAGGCGAGGCGGCGCCAGGTGACCGGACCGGAGGGGGTGGCGAGACCGTCGACGCGCCAGACATCGCCGTCCCAGGTGCAGACAAACGCGGCGCGTCCATCAGGAGAGAAGTCGAGGCCGCTGGGGCGCACGCGGGCCTGCCACGGGTTTGTCTGGGGCAGGGTAAAACGCTCCCAAGCGAGGGCGCCTTGGGTGGGGCTGGCGACCACGGGCGTTTCGAGGGACTCGGACCAACGGGCGGGGCCGCCGTGGGTGAAGGGTGCGAGGTCGCGCGGCGGTCCGGCGGCCGTGGCGAGGGCGGCGAGACCGGTGGTGCCGGGGGCGGCGAGGCGCACGGCGAGCCGGACGGGAGTCGCGGTCGCAGGAATGCGGACGGTGACGAAGCGGTCGTCGCCGCCCAAGGTGACGGCGGCCGAGCCGGACACGTGGACGGCGGTGCCGGTATTGGCCACGCGCACGAGGAGATCGCGGGAGGATTTTCCGATGTCGAGGGTGCGGACGAAGACGGGTTGTTCATCGGACGACTCGAGGTCGTGGCTTTCGCGGATCGCGGCATCGCCGACCGTGTAGGCGATGACAACGCGGTCACCAGAGCGGTAGAGGCCGCGGTAGTGTTGCCGCGCGCGCGGGAGCGGGCCGAAGCGGCGTCCGTCGGGGCCGACGAATCGCGGATCGTCGAATGTGCCGGTGGCGGGGTTGGCCCAGCCGGGGCCGTCGGCGGTTTCAAACTGGAGGTCGCCGATCGTGCGCGGATGAACGACATGGCGGCTGTTGAAGTTGATGCCTTCCCAATCGATGAAGCCCGAGCCGGTCCATGCGCCGGCGACCCGGAGCGTGTCGTGTTCGAAAACGAGCCAGGCGTTTCCGGCGGAGATTCCGCCCGGGCCGGCGTCGAGACGGACGGCGACGCCTTTGTAGGCGAGGTTTGAGCCGGGAGCGATGGTGTCGAGCGCGTTGCCCGGAAGTTTGGTCGCGGCTTCACGGCGGGCCGCATCGGCGAGTTCGAACGTGCCGATGAGGAACGGGCCGTAGTCCATCTCGCGCCACGGTTCGCGTTTCACCGGGGCGGGGCCGGTGGAGGTGCCCTGAGGCAGAGTGGCGAGATAGGCGTCGGTGACCGGGACGAACTGGGATGGGTTTTTTTCGCGGAGGAACGTTTCGCGAACGTAGTGGATCACGTCGTATTTCTCGCGCGGCACGAGTTGCACCTGCGGAGCCATGAGCCGCCAGCCGCGCGTGAGCGTCTGATACAGAGTGTGCGGATCGGCCCCGTGGGAGAATTTCCCCTCGGCGAAATGCAGCGCGTTGGGGATGGAGCCAGGGAGGTTGAGGTCCCCGTGGCAGGCGTGGCAGACGAGCTGGTAGATTTTTTCGCCGCGTGCGACGGAGGCCTTGTTCCAACCGCGAATGAGGCCGGCGTGGTCGATCGTTTTCTCGTAATCGGGCAGCGCGGACTCCGGCAGCAGTGGCTCGCCCGGCGGCAGTCCGGCGTCCTGCGCGGAGGCGAAGGACGCTAAGCAGAGGGGACTTAGGGCGAGGATCAACCGCCACGCGGCGCTGCGCAGGTTGGGCATGGAAAAGATGAAGGGAAAGAAACGGCTTGGCAGCGAGCGTGGAGCAAAAGCGACTCGTCGAAGTTTGCCTTTTGGTCCACGACCGCGGAGCTCAAAACTCGCCGCGCATACCGATGACCCAGTTGCCGCCGTAGTTTTCGGCCACGAACAGGTTGCCGTTGCCCTCGGTGACAACGTAGGCGCGGTTGAAGATATTCCTAGCCTGCACAAAGAGCGTTAACTTACGGCTGATCCGCAGATCAACGTTGCCGTCGTATTTGATAACTTCAGGGCGGAAACGCGTGGCGTTGCTCCACGGAGCCTTCGATTCCCAGCGCGTCTTAAGGCCAAGCGAGAGTCGTTTGAAACGGTAGTCGATACCTCCGGTGATCACATGGGGCGTGAGGCCGACGCGCCGCTCACTGGCGTAAGTGCGCGTATAGGAGCTAAAAGCCGTCGCGCTGCCGAGCGCGGTGGGCACAAACGGTAGGAGTTGCCGGTATTCGAGTTCCATGCTGCGGAAGCGGCGTGAGCCCGAGCCCTGCGTGTTGGTGATGACGGTGTAACCTGCGAAGGTGGGATCGGTTAGGCCATACTCCGCGGGCGTAAACTCCGTCAATGTCTTGAGGTTTTCGATCTTCGTCTCAGTGAACGTGGCCCGCACGCTGCCGGTGCTGGACAGATAGTAGGCGATGCTGCCCGCGAGCCGATCCGAGGTCTCGGGCTTGAGGTTCGGATTGGAGATTGTGATGAGTTGCGCGGTCTCGTTGATCGACATGAGCCCACTGAGGTCGAGCACGTTGGGGCGGTTGATCGCCTTCCCGTAGCCGACGTCGGCGATAAAATTTTCGGCGAACCGATACTTGGCGGTTACGCTCGGGAAGTAGTTGTCGTATTGGCCCTCGCGTTTGACCTTGGGCTTGCTGCGATACTGGTAGTCCAAGCCCGGGACGGTGGTCGCGCGGCCTGTGGTCCGATTGACCGGGAAACCGGCTGCAGCGACTTGTGAGACAGGGAGCGGATCGAATTCATCCGAGATCGTTTGCGTCTGCTCCCAGCGCAGGCCCGCTTGAAACTGCCACGGACCGACGCGGGTATTACCGAGCACGTAGGCGGAGGGAATCAGTTCGGTGAAACGCTTCCGCTGGGCGAAAGCGGCCGTGTAATAGTTGTCGGGTGTCGTCGTGCTGGTGAAGTATTCGGGATTGGACTTATACAGCTGACCGACGGCGTCGCGGTTGGCATAGGCCGGGCCCCCGCCGCCGTTGAGCGAGCGAAACGTGACGCCCAGGCCGTCGGGGGAAAAGACGAAGGGGGTGGGGAAAGCGGCGTAGCTGCCGGTGGTGCCACCGCCGGGTCCGACGTAGTTGTAATTGTAAAGTGTGCCTCTGTTGTCGGCGTTGGTGATGCGCTCCTGGTGTTTGGCCCCGAACTTGAAGAAGGTGGGCCAGCGGAACGGGGCGTTCCACTTCCCGTTGAGCGCAGTGTTGGTGACCTCGTTGTAAACGTAGCGGATGTCGTCGGTGAGGCGCGGAAAGGTGTAGGCGGCGAGGTTGGTCCAGTCCTGTCCCCCCGTTTGCACGACCTGCCAAGCGCTGGAGCTGACGCTTGGGCGGGTGGCTACGACGGTCAGGCTGCCGAGGGCGTTGACTTGGGCATTGCCGGCCATGCCATTGCGGAGGGCGCCGTAGGTGTTGCGCGAAACGGAGGCTGAGTAGGCACCGTCGAAGGTGAAGCTGCGCCATTTATATTCGAATTTCGGGGTGATCGTATAGCCCATGGTGCGTTTGTTGATGTTGCCATTGCCGTTGTTCATGTTGGCGGCACCGACCGCGGTCCGGATGTTGAGCAAGTCGGCGCCGGCGAGTTGATTGGCGCCAGTGGTCAGGGTGCTGAGGCGGTTGTAAGCGAACATCTCATAGCCGTTATAACCGAGATTCAGCGAGAGGATCAGCTTGGACGTGGCCTTGAAGTCGACCGTCAGGGCGGCGGTCTGGCGTTCGGTCCACTTGGGGCCGTCCTTGAAGATCACGGACGTCACGACCTGCTGTCCAGCGGAGGTGCCGGTGCCGGCGCCGTAGGCATTTTGCACGCGCTGCTGTTCATTGTAGAGGTTGGATTCGCTTAGTCCGAGGAGGATGCCCAGCCGCCCGCCCAGGAAACTCTCCGAGTAATTGAAGCTGGCCGTCGGCCTGACCTTGCGGCCATGGCTGTCATCGGGACCGGGTGTGCGCTTCAGGGTAAACTCCTCCGAGTTGAATCCGCCGCTCACGGCCCAGGTGGCCCGCCGACCCTTGGTGTCAAAGGCGCGTTTCATCTTCATGTTGATCGTTCCCGAGATCGCATCGCCATCGAGGTCGGCCGGAGTGACTCGGGAAATTTCGATCGATTCGATGCTGTTGATGGAAACCTGCTCGAAGCTGAAGCTGCGGGTCGCGGCGCCGGTCGCCCCGTTGGTGGTGGCGCCATAGACGCCGAAACCGTCCGCACTGGCGGACTTCATGCCATCGACCGAGACCCCGGCATACTCCGGGTTCATGCCGCCGAGGCGCGGCCCGCGGGTATCGGCCTCCACGGTCTCCATTTCGACGCCCGGGAGATATTTCATGAACTCGCCGACGTTGCCCTCGGTGACATCGCCGAAGAGGTCGGAGGAAACCGAGGTGCCTAGGCTCATTGAATTGCGCTGATTCATGATCTGCTTGGCCTGACCCTCGGCTCCCGAGGACACGACGAAGGCTCCGAGGGACACCACTCCATCGCGAGCCTGAGCCGGGGCGGCGAGTGGAGTCAGTTCAAAGTTGCGCTCGACCGTTTCGCCGGCGACGACGGAGACCGCATGGGTGGTCTTGGGATATCCCGTGTAGGTGACGGAAATGTTGACCGGACCGGCAGGGACTTGCCGGAGGCTGTAGTAACCACCGTCTTCCGAGGCGTTCAGGATCGTCGTGCCTTCGACACTGATCTCTGCGTCGCGGACGAATTGCTTGGTCGCTGGATTGTAGACCCGGCCGGTGATCGAGCCGGTGCCGACGCTCTGGGCGGAGATGGAGAGACTGGAGACGAGGCAGGCGAGGGCGGTAAACGCGAGTCGCGTGAGGCGAGCGACGGCAGGGAGTAGGGATTGGGTCATGAAAGTGGCGAAATTTACTTTAGCGGTTACGGGCCGCAGTCGGGCGTTTTCGGAATAAGGAAAGGGTTGGTGGCTCTTACGGTGACAGGACCTGTTTTCCGGCGAGCAAGCGCTCGCGCAGGAGCGGATACGCGACGTCTTGCACACTCGTATTTTTGTCGAGCGCCGCTCCGGCGGCGATGGCGGCACTGTGGGCGAGCGCCATGAAGACCGGCTCCATGCGGATCGAGCCGTGCGCGACGTGTGAGGCGGAGACACAAATCGGCGAGAGGAGATTTTCACACTCGCCTTTGCGGGGGATGATTGAGCGATAGGAAATCCCGTAGGGTTTGGGCGGGACGCGCCAGATCACACCGTCACTGATGGCGAAGCCCCGCTCGGTGACGAAGTGCTGCACGACGTGGGAATCCATACCGAAGGAGCCGAGGCCCACGGGGTCCGGGGCGGAGCGTTTCCCTTCACAGTCGTGCTGGGTCATCACGTAGTCGGAGACCATGCGGCGGGCCTCGCGGATGTAGATCATCCAGGGCCAGCCGCCGTTGTCGGTGAATTCGTCTTTGGATAATCCGTAGGCGGAGACCTTGCGGCGAATCGCCTCGGGCACGCGCGGACTATGGGCGAGCGTCCAGAGAAAACCGCGGATGTAGATCTCGTGCTCGTGCTCGATTTCGCGGCGCCGCTCGTAGCTGGCCTCGGGGTAATCCCAGTTCGCGCCGGGGAGATCGGAGCCGACGGCGTGCATGTTGTTCCAGTCGACCTTTGAGCCGGGGCCGGCGAGCGGCTCGATGAGGGCGGGGAGGCGGTCGTCGCCGGCTTCGAAATTGCGGAGGAGCAACTCGTGGTCGATCTCGCGGTAGCCGGCGGGTTTTTCGAGGGGAATGCGGAGGGCGGCGTCGGTGGTGAGGCAGACGCGGTAATTGTAGGCCTGAATCTTGCGGTCACCCTGGCCGTTGGTGAGGCCCTCAATCCGGAACACATACGGGAGGAGGCCGCTCGTGGGATCGCCCGGCCGCACGTAGGGATCCACATCCTTGATGAAGTGGTCCTTGTCGCGCTGCGTGTAGTGCACGCGCGGCTGGGTGTCGCCGCGGCGGACGCCGGCGATCGTTTCGCCATACTTGCTTTCGGCTTCGCGGCCGACCGTGTAGGTGACGCCGGCGGCGGCGAGGAGATCGCCGACGTAGGATGCGTCGATAAACATCCGGCCGCGGTAGGTTTTGCCGCTGAGCGTGGTAATCGCGGTGATGCGTTGGCCACTCATCGTGACGCCTCGGCCTGGCGTGCGGTCGAGTGGGTCGCGGTAGACGACAGTGACGCCGGCGTCGGTGAGCATTTTCTCAAACACGCGGAGACCTACATGGGGCTCGAAGCTGCGGATGTATTTTTCGCCGTAGGCGGCGGCGATGGCATCGTAGAACTCCGAGGCGATGCCGCCAAACGTGTTGCGCTTGCCGAGAAAATCGCTGGCGCCGAGCCCACTCGCGCTCATGCCGCCGGGGAAGCCGGTGGGATTGACGAGGATCACGGAGCGGCCCTCGCGCTGTGCCGCGATGGCGGCGGTGACTGCGCCTGAGGAGTCGCCGTAGATGACGAGGTCGTAGACGGCGGGCGGGGCGGGGTCGGCCGCGGCCGCGCGCGTGGCCGTGACCAGGAGGGCGAGGAGCAGCAAGGAGGACAGCCAGCGAGATTTCATGGGTGGGCAGGTGGGGTTAGCGGCGGCCGACGGAGTCGATCCAAGCGGTGTGAAGCGCGGTGAGGGCGGCGACGCGCTCAGGTTGGGCGCGGAGAAGGTTGTTCTTTTCGGTGCGGTCGAGGTCGAGATTGATGAGCGCGCGGGGCTCGGTGCCCTCGCCGCTGAGTTTCCACGGGCCCTGCCGCACAGCCCAAGCGTCGCCGAAGAGCCAATGGAGGGTGCGCTCGGTTGGGCGCGCGCGCCTTTGGAGGACAGGGAGAATATCGGTGCCGTCGATTGGGTGGCCGGCGGGGAGCTGAGCGCGGGCGAGGGCGGCGAACGTCGGGAAGAAGTCCATGGTGAGCACGGTGGCGTCGCTCGTCGTGCCGGGGGCGATGACGCCGGGCCACGAGGCGATGAACGGCACGCGGTGGCCGCCCTCCTCCATGCCGCCCTTGCGGCCGGCCAGCGGGGCGTTGGCAGGGAAGCCGCGCGGGGCGGCGCCGCCATTGTCGGAGCAGAAGATGAGCAGCGTAGAACGTTCGAGGCCGTGGGCGTGGAGTGCGGCGGCGACGGCGCCGACGGAGGTGTCGAGGCCCTCGATCATTTCGCGGTAGATCTCGGCGGGGGATTTTTTCTGCGCCGGATCGCGGCCCTGCCAGGGATCGTGGGGGGCGGCGTGGGCCAGATAGAGGAAGAACGGTGCGGCGCGGTTTCGTGCGATGAAGTCGACGGCATGGCGGGTGAGCAGCTCGGTGGTGTAGCCCTCCTCGTTCGCGATTTTTTTGCCGTTCCACCAGTCGAGTTGTTTTTCGCCGTAGCCGGCGACGTGGGTGTGGTAGTCGACATTGCCGCCGACGAAGCCGCGAAATTCATCGAAGCCGTAGTTCAGCGGGTGGAAGGCGAAATCGTAGCCGAGGTGCCACTTGCCGATGAGGGCGGTGCGGTAGCCGGCTGGACGCAGGACGGCGGGTAGAGTGACTTCCTGCGGCGAGATGCCCCAAGCCCAGCGTTGGGCGGGATTGGCGGCGCGCTGCGCGCGGAAGACGGGAGAGAGCTGCTCGTCGGGGACCCAGGTGCAGCGCTGCGGGTAGCGGCCGGTGAGGAGTGCGGCGCGCGTGGGCGAGCACACGGTGCCGCTGCTGTGGAAATCGGTGAAACGCACGCCGCCGGCAGCGAGTTGGTCGATGTGCGGGGTCTTGATAGTCGGGCTGCCGTAGCACCCGAGCGAACCGTAGCCGAGGTCGTCGGCCATGATCAGGACTAGGTTGGGCGGCGGCGCGGTGGCGGCGCGGACGGACGCCGGGCCGAGGAGGAGCAACGCGGCGAGGAGGAGGCGGGCGGCCCGGCACATGACGGCGCGGACGGGTGGTTAGAAATTTACGGTGGTGGTGACGCCCAGCTTGCGCGGGTTGTTGAGCCATTGCGCGTAGCGGAGTGTGCCGTTGGTCGCACGGACGAGATAGACGACTTCATTCGCGTCCATCAGGTTGGTCACGTTGATCTGAAGTGACGTGCGAATTTTGCCCATCGGCTTGAACCGGTAGACGGCAAACAGATCGTGCAGGAGGCGGTCGGGAAAATAATACATCTTCCGTTTTCCCGCGTCGGCGGCGTCGGTATACATGTAGCCGCGCTGATTATCCTTCAGGCTGCTGCTGAGGCCGACGACGAGCCCGCGGAGCATCCCTTGGTCAAATTGGTAGCGGTTGATTAGGCTGTAGCTCCGCTCGGCGTAGCCAAAGGTTTTCTCGCCAGCGCGGCGGACGATCAGGGTGCCGCCGGAGGGCGAGACGAAACCGAGTTGGTGCTGGGCGAGCGGCACTCCGGTCACGCCGGTGCCAACGCCTGGCGTGAGGAGGCCGAGCAGTTGGGCGTTGAGGATCTGGCCCGACTCGATGTCGAGTTGCGCGGCGTAGGGGCTGGTCGGATCCTTCATCATGGCGATGGAGAGCGGAATCCGGGCCGAGGCCGGGTTGCTTGGATCGGACGGCACGAGCAGGGGCGTGACGGCTCCGCCTGCGGTGGCGCGGACGCCGACGACGGTCTGGCCGTTGACGGTGGTGGTGTTGAACTGGTCGTTGTAGAATTGCGGAAGGTCGACGTTGGTTCGCTCGCTGCCATTGGCGGTGGCGAAGTTGATGCGGATTTCCCAGCCTTTAGTCGGACGCGCGGAGAGCGTGAGGTTGTAGCCGTCGGACGTCTTACTGTAGGTGTAGGCGTTGCCGCCGTTGCGACCGTTGATGCCGTTCGGATCGACATCGTCGCGGTTACCGATGGTGGCGGTGAAATTGCGGGCCTCGGACTGGTAGTAATTGAAATTTCCCGAGACGCGGTCCTGCCACAAACCGAACTTCAGGCCAATGTCTTTGCTCACGCCTTTGCCAGGTGGAAGCGGTTGGTTGTAGATATCGCGGGTGGTGTCGAAGTTGAGCTTGGCGTTGGTGGCATAGTTGAACGAGACGCGCACGCCTTTCAGCGGGGTGTCGACCACGGCGCCGGTCGTCAGGCTGTCGTAGCTGATGGGACCGCGCTTCAGGCCAATGTTGGTGCGGAGGCCGTCCGCCTCCTCGGATCGGTAGCCGACCATGGTGTCGATGCGCCCCTTCCACCATTCACTGAACAGGCTGAAGCCATGGCTGCGCTCATTGACGTCCTCGTGGGAATAGCCGGTGTTGGTGCTCTGACCGGTCGCCGCGTTGATCGGGCCGGAGAGGCCGAGAGGGTTGCCAGCGGTGGGAGGGACGGCGTTCGCGAAGATCTGTGGCTGCGAGACGTAGGTCTTGCCGTTGGGATGGACCAGCGAGGAGAAGGGCCATTTTTGACCACCCACGATCTGGGTGGGATTGACCGGGACCCAGACCGCCGGAATGATGGTGCGACCGGAGTCGGCCAAGCTGATCTTGGCCGGATCGATGAGCACCTTACCGGACGCGTCGGCCTCATAGAATCTCCACTGATCCTGATTCGTCCAAGACTGCATGTCCTGGAAAAACGCGCTGGCTTGGTGGGAGCCCCACCGGCCGAGATTTTTTTGGTAGGCCAGTGCAGCGCGGTAGCCGCGAGCTCCGGTATGAAAGGGATTTAAGACCGGGAAGGGGAAGTTGAACGCCCACTTCGTGCCGACCTGCCCGGTGGCCGGATCCACGTAGAGGTTGCCGGCGGCACCCGGGGCGAAAATCGTGTTATTCGTCGGGGTCAGCGCATTGTTGACACGCGCGTCGTGGCCGTAGCGCACTTGCAGGCCGAGACCCTCGGCCAGTTTCGCTTCGGCGACGACCGATTTGCTGACGTTCTTAAAGTTAAAAGCCTGGTAGGGGCCGAAGAGAGTGTCGGCCTTCGTGAGATCGATGAGGCCGTCGGTCAACGCGAGCGCGTTCGGAAAAGCCGCAATGTAGCGCGTGCTCTGGTTGTCCAGCCGCTCGCCGGTGGGCAGCAACTGGGTGAGCGGCGCGCGCACAATGCCTGAGTTGGGATAGGCGGTGTCGCGGACTAAGTGGCGCCACTCGCCCCGGATCTCGAGGCGTTGCCAGGGCCGAATCGTCGCCGCGAGCTGCAGCCCTTCGTTTAACTGGCGGTTGTTGGGGCGAAAATATTTCGTGTCGCCTTTGACCGCGTTGACACGGAAGCCCCCATACTTGAAGCCGACGCCGGCATCGAACGTGTAGCGGCGGCTGCCTTCGGAGTCACCGCCGGCGGTGAGACTGCCCCGCATCGGGCGGTTCACGGGGGCGCGTTTGGAGTTGGTGGTGACCACGCCGCCGGCATCGCCAGAACCGAAGAGCAGCGAGTTGGAGCCGCCGAGCGCGTCGACTCGCTCGACGTCGAAGGAGTCCATTAGCGCCGTATCGGCCCGGAGGAAACCATCGCGGCGCGGGTTGTTAATGGTGAGCCCGCGCATGGTCATGCTCTTCGGGTCCTGCCGATCCCCGTCCAGGTCGCCGCGAACTTCCTCGTTGCCGCCAGCGATAATGGCGGAGCCGAGACCGCCGAGCTGCGAGAGCATCTGGGTCATGTCGACCACGGCCAGCTCGTCCATGAGCTGTCGGTTAAACACCTTGGCATCGAGGGCGGTTTTGCCGAGTGAAACATTCGTGCCAGTGATGGAATTGGTGTTCATCGCCTGGTAGGTATCGGAAGCGTCAGCTGTGACTTCAAAGGCGGTGAGCGTGACGACTTCTTTCGCGGGGGCGGCCGCCTCGGCGGGGGCTTTGGCGGGCGGAGTGACGGTCCCAGGGGCACTTTGGCCGAAGCCGGCGGGGGCGGCGACGGCCAGGCAGGCGGCGGTGAGTGCGAGCAGGCGGGGCATGGTCGGGTTGGGAGAGTTCATGGGGTGCCTCCACGATAACACCCGGGGTGGGCGGGCGGAAATGGACAAGTGGGGATTGATTTGTTCTTTTGCAGCCATGCGCACTTCCCGAATAACCCGGGCCGCCACGGCGGAAGCGGAGGCCCCGGCAGTCTGCCGTGCTGGGTTTTTCCAATTTTCAGCCCAGCAGGAGTTCGTAAACCGGTGTGTGCAGAGCCGGGGGCTTTTTTGGTGCAAAAGCGGACGGGGCAAGTTCACGGTCGACGGCCGCACTTATCCGCTGGAGGCCCACGATCTCTATGTGCTCCCGTGGGGTCGGGAGATCGCCTATGTCCCGTCGGCGGCGGAGCCAATGTTCACGGCGCACGTGCATCTGGTGCCGTGGTATCGGCCGGGCGCGCGCTGGGTGGCCAACGTGCCGCACGAGCGGGACGAGCCCGAGACCGACTCGCCGGACCGCCGCGATGTGGCGTGGTCGGGGCTGGGTGGGGTGGTGCGACTGCGGACGGAGGCGGACGATCCGCTGGGCCGGTTGATCGATTACGCGGTGCGGTGGTATTTGCATTCGCCGCGCGACGAAGAGGAGGCGCGGGCGTTGGGCCTGCTCGTAGTGCGGGAACTCACGCGACTGGCGGCAGGGGCGCGCGCGCCGGCGGCGCGTAGGCCGGAGGAACTGGAGCGGCTGCTGGTGCATGTAGAGCGGGGGTTCCACCTCGGGCCGCGGATCGAGGAGATGGCGACGCTGATCGGCCGCAGTCGCTCCCATGTGCTCAAGCTGTTTCGCCGGCACATGGGCGTCTCGGCAAAGCACCACGTGATCGCCCGGCAGCTGCGCGAGGCGCGGGAGCTGTTGTTAAGCACGACGCTCCCGATCGCCGAGGTGGGCAAGGCGGTGGGGCTCGCCGATCCCTATCACTTCTCGAAATTATTTCGCCGGCACGTGGGACTGGCCCCGCGGGATTTTCGCGCGGCACAGGGACCGTTCTCGGCGCCGCCGAAGCCGTCCAAACATCTGGTGGTGCCGCCCGTGCGGTAGGCGCGTCGCGCTACTCGGGGGTCTTGCCGGGGGCCTTGCCGTAGTAAGGAAACTTGTCCCAGCCGTCGTAGCTCTGGTCGACACGTGGGTCGCCGGTGTCACGCATCCAGGTCTCGACGCGCGTGCGGAGTTGCGCGAGGGCGGCGGCGTAGGCGGGTTGGGTGGCGACGTTGGTGAGCTGGTGCGGGTCTTTCGCTAGATCGTAGAGTTCCTCGGCGGGGCGTTTGCCGAAGATGAGGGCGGTGAATTTCGCGAACGCGGGGTCCTGCTGGTGGGCGAGGAGGACGTCTTTCACGAGAGTGGTGTCGACGTCGCCGTAGGGGCGGCCGTGGAGAAAATTCACGTCGGGGTCGCCGGCGGGCCAGCGGTCGGGGCGGAGGTTACGGAGGTAGAGAAACTCCTTCGTGCGGATGCCGCGGACGGGGTAGCTGAGGTGGTCCCTGCGGACGTCGGCGTGACGCTCGCGTTCCATAAACACGGCGTCGCGGGGCGTGGCGTCGGGCTGGCCGAGGAGGAGATTCTTGAAGCTGCGCATGGTCATCTCGGCGGGTGGGCGCAGGCCGGCGAGTTCGAGGAACGTGGGGCCGAGGTCTGCGACGTTGATGAAGGCCTCGACGCGGCGGCCGGCGGTGAGATTTTTGCCCCAGCGGATGGCGAGCGGGACGCGTGAGCCGGCGTCGTAGCAATTGGCGAGGCCGCGAGGCATCTGCCAGCCGTTGTCGCTGGTGTAGATGACGACGGTGTCGTCGAGTTGGCCGGCCGCTTCGAGGGTGGCGAGAGCGCGGGCGGCTTCGTTGTCGAGTTTCATCACGCCGCCGTAGTAGTTGAGCAGGTCCCGACGGACTTCGGGGCAGTCGGGCAGCTCGGGCGGGATGACGAGTTGGGTGGCGTCGAGCTTGGCCTGGGCGTCGGCAAGGTAAGGGATGCGGCCGCCCTTGGTCGCGGTGTCGGTGTTGCCGAGCCAGAAGAAAAACGGTGCGCCGGCGGGGCGCTTGGCGTGGAAGTCGGCGAAGCCGGCGAACTTCGGGCCGACGGGATTTTCCTTCCAGCCGGAAACCTCGGTGTTGCCGGGAGCCCAGGGTTTGCCGCTGTAGCCGATCGTGTAGCCGGCCTCACGCAGGAGTTGCGTGACGATGGGGGTGTCGCGGGGAAACGCGCTCCAGAGACTCGCCCGCTCGCCGAGCTGGTGGGCGATCTTGCCGGTGAGCAGGCACGAGCGCGTGGGAGAGCACGACGGCACGGGGTTGAAGGTGTGGGTGAACACCACGCCCTCGCGCGCGACGCGGTCGAAGGCGGGCGTGCGCGCCATCGAATCGCCGAGGGCGCCGGCATTGGGGTAGCGCCAGTTGTCGGCGAGGATGAGGAGGATGTTCGGGCGGGCCGGGGCTGGGGTGGGCGCCGCGGCGGCATGCAGGCCGAGCGCGCCGAGCAGCGGGCAGAAAACAGCGAGGGCGAGGCGGCGCAGGTTCATAGGCGGAGGAAGATTTTTCGCTCGTAGAGGAAACGCATGAGCAGCACGGGCAACGCGAGGGCGAGTAGGGCGACGAGGAGGCCGCCGGTGCCGCGGGCGATGTGGGCGTCGAGGAAGTTGGTGAGATCGCCGCCGCCGAGGCGCGCGGCGATTGCGCCGAAGTCGATCAGGTTTTCCGCGAGGTAAACGGTGAGTGCATTGGTGCCGACCCAGAGGAAGGGCACGCACCAGCGCTGCCACTGCCACACATCTATGAGCAGGTAGAAGACGGCGAGCAGCCAGGCGGAGCACCCGGCGGCGATGAGGCAGAACGACGGGGTCCAGATGCGTTTGATGATTGGCACCTGCAGACTCCACAGGAGGCCGAGGGCGATGCCGGCGGCGCCGGCGCCGAGGAGCCGGGCGACTTTCTGTCTGCCGGTGAGCGTCGTGCTGGTGAGCAGCCAGCCAGCCATCACGCCGAAGAGCGTGGTCGCGACGGACGGGATGGTGCTGAGCAGGCCCTCGTTGGTGTAGTAGAGGTTGCGCTTCCGACCGGGCAGCCAGCGGAAGTCGACGTAGTGGGTGAGGTTGCGGCCCTCTTCATAGACTCCGCTGACTGTGGTCGTGACATTAGCGAGAAGCTTGGCGGGTGATTCGGCGGCGGTCTGCGAGCCGCGTTTGCCGATGTTGCCGTGGGCGAGATTGACGTCGGGGAACGGCACGTAGGCCAGCAGTGCGCCGTAACCGATCACGCAGCCGGCGGCGGCGATCACGAGGCCCTTGCGCGGGAGGAGCACGTAGAGGGTCGCGGCGGCGAAGTAGCAGAACGCGATGCGCGGCAGCACGCCGGACACCTGAATATCGGGCCAGGCGCGAGTGATGCCGCCGTAGTAGAAGATGCCTACGACAAACAGCAGCGCGCTCCGGCGGGCAATGCGGTCGAGGGCGCCGCCGCGTCCTGCGGTGGCGATGGTGCGGTCCAGCGAGAGCACGATCGAGACGCCGACGAGAAACAGGAAAAGCGGGAAAATGACGTCGAAAAAATGGAAACCCGCCCAGGTGACGTGCGTGAGCTGGTTGACGAAGGCAGCGACAATCGGGCCGCCGCCGAGTGGCTCGAGAGCCTTGGCGACCTGCTCACCGCCGATGATCCAGAGCATGTCGAAGCCGCGCAGCGCGTCGATGGACGCGAGGCGTGTGCGCACTGCGGTCGCGACTCCGGTGGCGGGGCCCGCGGCGGCGCTGGCACCGGGCGAGGAAGCGGAGGGACTCGTGCTCACGACTTCTTGGCCTTGCCGCCCTTCTTGCCGCCGGCGGGACCTTCGCCCTCCCACTCGCGGGCGGGGTCGTAGGCGGGATTTTTCGTGGGCAACTGGGCGCCGACGGAGGTGCGCCATGCGTCGAGTTTCGCGCGGAGCGCGGCGGCTTTGGGAGCCTGAGTGGCGGCGAGGTCGGTTTTTTCGCCGAGATCGTTCTTTAGGTTGTAGAGCTCGACGTGGTCGTCCTCGAAGAAATGGATAAGCTTCCAATCGCCTTCGCGCACCGCGCTGTAGGGCGTGGCGCTGCCGGGGTGGTAGTGCGGATAGTGCCAGTAGATCGCGTCGCGGGAGAGGGCAGGCGCGCCTTTGAGCGCGGCGACGATCGACTCACCGTCGAGCCCCTTGGCGGGCGCGCCGGTGGCGGCTTCGAGCAGGGTGGGGAAGTAGTCGACGCTCGTGACGGGCACGGCGGAGACGCTGCCGGGCCGGGTCACGCCAGGCCATTTCACGACGAGCGGAACGCGCACGCCGCCCTCGTAGGCGGAGCCCTTGCCGAGGCGGAGCGGGTCGTTGCGGGTCGGGCCGGGGCGCCAGCCGGCGGCGTTGACGGTGCCGCTGAGGCCGCCGTTGTCGCCGGTCAGGATGATGATCGTGTTGTCGTCGAGCTTCAGCTCGGCGAGGCGCTGCATCACGGCACCGACGCTGTCGTCGATGCTCTCGACGAGGGCGGCGTAGATGGGGTTGGTCTGCGTGTAGGTGCCGGCGGCGAGTTTCTTTTTATACTTTTCGATCACCTCGGGTTTGCCGGCGAGCGGGGTGTGGACGGCGTAGTGCGGGAAATAGACGAAGAACGGCCGGTCCTTGTTCGTTTCCATGAAGCTGATCGCGTCGCGCGTGAGGCGATCGCTGAGAAACTCGCCGGGACGCTCGTCCTTGATGTTCACAATGCCGTAGGGTGGAAAATACGCGCCGGGCTGGCCACGGTCGCAGCCGCCGACGTTGACGTCGAAGCCCTGGTGCTCGGGGTAGTAGGCCTCGCCGCCGAGGTGCCACTTGCCGAAGAGCGCGGTGGTGTAGCCGCGGGCCTTGAGGGCCTCGGCGATGGTCGTTTCTTCGAGGGGCAGCTGGAGCGTCCACGCGGGAATCTTGAGTTTGGCGTAGGGGCGGTTGTGGCCGGCGATCCAGTCGGTGATGTGGAGCCGTGCAGGATATTTTCCGGTCATGGTCGATGCGCGGGTCGGAGAGCACACGGTGCACGCCGAGTAGGCGTCGGTGAACTTCATTCCCTGCGTGACGAGGCGGTCGATGTTGGGTGTCTCGTAGAGTTTGCTCCCGAAGCTCGCGGCGTCGGTCCATCCCCAGTCGTCGATCAGGAAGAACACGATGTTGGGTGGGCGGGCCGCGGCGTTGGCGCGGGGAGCGAGGAACGCTGCGGAGAAAACGAGCGTGAGGGCGGCGACGAGCGAAGGGAGGCGACGGTGAGGTAACAGCATTGGGGGAGGGGCTGGCGGAGGGAACCGCTTTGGGCGGTGCGACAAAAGCAAATTCTCCGTGCGGCGGCATTGCGCACCGAGCGGCCGGGACTCAGCGTTCCGGGCCGTCACCCCCACTGCCCCATGTCGTTTCCCCGCATCGCCCGGATGTTCAGTCTAGCTGTCGTGCTCGCCTGCGTCGGAGTCGCGGCGGTGCCCGCGTCTTCGCGCCCCAACATCGTCTTCATCCTCGCCGACGACCTCGGCGCGGGCGACGTGCGCTGTTTCAATCCGCAGGGAAAAATCGCTACGCCGCACCTCGACCGGCTGGCGGGTGCGGGCCTGAAGTTTACCGAGGCGCACTCGGCGTCCGCGGTCTGCACGCCGACGCGTTACAATATCCTCACCGGCCGCTACAACTGGCGCTCCACGCTGAAGCAGGGCGTGCTCGGCGGTTTCAGTCCGCCCTTAATCGAGCCTGGCCGGCTGACGGTCGCGGAGTTTCTGCGGCAGCAGGGCTACCACACCGCGGCCATCGGCAAGTGGCACCTCGGCTTGGAGTGGGCGCAGGGCGGGCGCAACGACCTCGGCGCCTCCGTGCCCAAGAAGAAATCGACCGCTAAGACCAAGGCCGCTGCCGCGGAGGACGATCCGGGCGCCGGTATCGATTTCACGAAACCCTTCGGCCGCGGGCCCACGACCCTCGGCTTCGATGAATTCTTCGGCATCAGCGCCTCGCTCGACATGCCGCCCTACGCGTTCCTCGTGAATGACCGCGTCGCGGCGCAACCCGACCGCGTCGGCGTCTTTCCGATGAAGAATGCACACCCCGAGGGCGGTCAGGTCCGCACCGGGCCGATCGCGCCGGGCTTCGACACCGTCGACGTGCTGCCGGCCTTCACGCAGCGCGCCATCGACTACATCGGCCGCCGCGCCGCCGCCGCCCGCGCCGGGCAGCCCTTCTTTCTTTACCTGCCGCTCAACTCGCCGCACACGCCCATCGCGCCGACCAAGGAGTGGCAGGGCAAAAGCGGCCTCAACGACTACGCGGATTTCGTCATGCAGACCGATGCTGCCGTCGGCGAACTCCTCGCCGCCCTCGACCGCGCGGGTGTGGCGGACAATACCCTCGTGATTTTTACCAGCGACAATGGTTGCTCCCCGCAGGCCGACTTCCCCGCGCTCGCCGCGCTCGGCCACGATCCCAGTGCGGCCCGACGTGGCTACAAGGCCGACATCTTTGACGGTGGCCACCGCATCCCGCTCATTGTGCGCTGGCCCGCGCGCGTGCAGCCTGGCCGCTCCACCGACGCCGTGGTGTGCCTCGGCGATTTCATGGCGACCTGCGCCGACCTCCTCGGCCAGAAACTCCCCGACACCGCCGCCGAAGACAGCGTGAGTTTCCTGCCCCTGCTCGACGGCCGGCCCGGCGCAGCGCCCCGCACCTCTCTGGTGAGCCATTCGATCAACGGCTCCTTCGCCATCCGCGAAGGCGAATGGAAGCTCGAACTCTGCCCCGACTCCGGCGGCTGGAGTGCGCCGCGGCCCGGCCGCGACAGCACCGCTGGCCTGCCGCGGCTCCAGCTCTACGATCTCGCGGCCGACCCCGCCGAGAAAAACAACCTCGTCGCCCGGCACCCCGACGTTGTGCGCCGCCTCGGCCGCCTCCTGCGCGAGCAGGTCCTGAGCGGGCGCAGCACGCCGGGCGCGCCGCAGGAAAATACCCCCGCGCCGCGCTGGCCGCAGCTCGCGGGGTTTGACGAGTTCAAGTGAGCCCGCCTTCGTTGGCCCCGATGTCCACGACTCTTCCCGCGTCCGCCCCCGCGATTCCGCTCGCCGATGGCGGCCTGTTTCCCTCGGTCGGCCTCGGCTTCTGGAAAATGCCCAAGCCTGCTGCACCCGTTCTCGTGCAGGACGCGATCCGCGCCGGCTACCGTCACCTCGACTGCGCGTGCGACTACGGCAACGAAGCCGAAGTCGGCGCCGGAATTTCCGCCGCGTTGGGCGCCGGCCTCTGCCGCCGCGAGGACCTCTGGGTTACCTCCAAGCTTTGGAACACCTACCACGAGCCGAAGCACGTGCGCGCCGCCTGCGAGCGGTCCTTGCGCGACCTGCGCCTCGACTACCTCGATCTCTACCTGATCCATTTTCCGATCGCGCTGGCTTACGTGCCCTTCGACGTCCGCTACCCGCCCGAGTGGTTCCACGACCCGAAGGCAGCCGCGCCCGCGATGAAGCCCATCTCCGTCCCTTATGCCGAAACGTGGGCTGCGATGGAGGACCTTCACCGCGCCGGCCTCGTGAAACACATCGGCGTGTGCAATCTCAACATCTCTGCGCTGCGCGACGTGCTCAGCTACGCAGCCATCCGCCCGACCGTTCACCAAATCGAGCTGCACCCGTATCTCACGCAGCCCCGCATGCTGCGCTATTGCGCACAGGAGAAGATCGCCGTCACCGCGTTTTCCCCGCTCGGCTCGCCCTCCTACGAATCCATCGGCATGGCGCGGCCCGATGAGAACGTGCTCCACGACCCGGTCGTCACCGCGATTGCTGCCGCGCATCGCCGGACGCCTGCGCAGATCACACTCCGCTGGGGCGTGCAGCGCGGTTGCGCCGTCATCCCGAAAACCCAGACCCCCGCGCGCCTCGCCGAAAACCTCGCGCTCTTCGATTTCGCCCTCACCGCCGCCGAGATGTCGGCGATCGACGCCCTCGACCGCCGTCGCCGCTTCAATGACCCTGGCCACTTCGGCGAGGTCGCGTTCAACACGTTTTTCCCGATCTTCGACTAAGTTTCACTGCATCGTTTCACCCTCGTCCGAACTCCCCTCCCTACCATGGTCACCCCATCCCTCCGCACTCTCGTCTTTGCCGCCGCGCTCGCGTTGCCGGCATTCACGTTCGCCGCCGCCGCCCCCAAGCCGCTGCGCATTTTACTCCTCACTGGCGGCTGCTGCCACGACTACGTCGCGCAAAAAGACCTCCTGCAAAAAGGCCTGGCGGCCCGCGCCAACGTCGTCGTCGAGCACATGCACACGCCCGACAAGACCACGCGCCCAGCCCTCGCGGCACACACGAACGCCGATTACGCCAAGGGCTACGACCTCGTCATCCACGACGAATGCGCCGCCGACATCGCCGATCCCGAGATGGTGAAAAACGTCCTCGCCCCGCACCTCGCCGGCCTCCCAGGCGTGGCGCTTCACTGCGCGATGCACAGCTACCGCGTCACGAAGGAATTCAGCCGTCCCCTCACGCCCGGCTCGGAAGGCGCGCAGTGGTTCGACTTTCTTGGCCTCCAGTCGAGCCGCCATGGCCCGCAGCAGCCCATCGCGATCACGTTTACTGCCTCCGGCAGTCCGATCACCAAGGGCCTCGAGAATTGGACCACCATCAACGAGGAGCTCTATAACAACGTGCAGCCGCCGAAAAATTTCGCCGGCCACCAATCGCTCGCTACTGGCAAGCAGAAGGTCACCGACAAGAAAGGCGTCACGACCGAGAATGAGTCCGTCGTCGTCTGGACCAATCTTTACGGCCCGAAACAAGCGCGGGTCTTCAGCACGACCATCGGCCACAACAACGCCACCGTCGACGACCCTCGCTACCTGGATCTCGTCGCCCGCGGCGTCCTCTGGGCCGCCGGCAAGCTCGGTGACGACGGCCGCCCGGTCGCCGGCTACGGCCCCGCCGGAAAGTAAGTCAGATCTGAAGGGATTCGCGCGGTCGATGTCGCGATCCCCGAGGACATGCGAGGCGTGACTGGTGCATAAATTTTGCGCGTCACGCCTCGAATCTATTCAAGCTCCCGGACCTTCGCTCCGTAGTATGAAAGTGTCAGAGTAAGAAGCGTTAGGTTAAGCTCCAGTAGTCCGCCGGTTCTTTCAGGAAATTAATCAAGGCATACTATCCTCATACATGCCTCTGCCGTCACAACCCAGTAGTCCCGCTCCCCTTGTGGAGGTCACAGGCGACGAATGCTGACGGCTAGGGCTTGGCCACCGAATTGGTCAACCAGCCTGAAAGAACCGGCGTTTCTTTTCCCCGGTAAATCACCTCATCCCCAACCCCGTCTCCACTCCGACAGCGCCGCCTTGCGATAGTGGGCCTCGCTCGGCGGCCTCCACTGCCTTGTGCTCAACCCCACTGTCGCCTCCTCGACACGCAGATTGAGGGCCGACACTCCGAAGGGCTGGCTCAACCATTCCGCCGACCTCGCCAAAGTCACCGTTGCGCCACTCGCCGCCCGCTAGGAAAAACGCGCCGGCGAGTCGGGTATCGGGATCGAACGTCTCTCTATAGCCGGCGCCCACACCACGTGCTGCGATTGGATTCGTGCTGCGTTCACACTCGTGCGTTAGACCTGCGACGCGCAGCAGACGGGGATGGACTTGTCGGGGAGCGAGCACTGTCGTGCTGCTCGCCTCGCACGGTCGTGATGCATCGCGGTTGGTCGCGACGCGCCCTCTCATTCCAAAAATACCTGCCATGAAACGCCGCGCGTTCCTCTCCACCCTCGGTGCCGCCTCCGCCTCCAGCGTCATCGTCGCTGCCGAGCCGCCGCCTCCGCTGCGTAGCGTTTCGACCGATGTGCTCGTGATCGGTGGCGGGACGGCCGGCACCATCGCGGCCATCCAGGCCGGACGGCTCGGTGTGCGCACGATCCTCGTCGAGTCCGGCAGTCAGCTTGGCGGCACTACCACCACAGGCGGCGTGGATTTTCCCGGGCTGTTTCATGCTTGGGGCAAACAAGTCATCGCCGGCATCGGCTGGGAACTCGTCGTCGAGGCCGTGAAGTTAAATAGCGGCGACCTCCCCGATTTTACGAAGCCCACGGGTCGCCAGCACTGGCGGCATCAGGTTCGCCTTTGCGGCAATCTCTATGCCGCGCTCGCGGAAGAAGCCTGCGTGAAGGCCGGCGTGCAGCTCCGCTATTACGAGTCCCCGCTCTCCGTCACTTCGACCGCGGACGGCTGGCGCGTGCGACTCGCGGGCAAGGGCACGAGCGTCGAGGTCGTCACGAAGCAGCTGATCGATTGCACGGGCAACGCCTCGGTCGTGGGCCTCGCGGGCATTGAGCGCCTACGCGAGAAAACCCGCCAACCCGGCACGCTCATCTACCGCCTCGGCGGCTTCGATCTGGCGACGATCGATATGAACGCGCTCCAGGCGAAGCTCGTGGCTGCCCGCAAGTCCGGCGCGCTGAAGCCGACCGATATCAACGGCAGCATCGCGGGCTTCCTCGGCAAGGGCGGCGAAAGTGGCAATCACATCCCCGGCGCCGATTCCTCCACCTCCGAGACGCACAGCGCGACTAATATTCTCGGCCGGCAGTCGCTCCTGCGCGTCGTGCGTTTTCTGAAAGAGGAGCCCGCCTTCGCGTTGATGAACATCGAGCGCCTGCAAACCGAGACCGGCATTCGCGAGACGTTCCGCATCATCGGTGAGACCCAGATCACGCACGAGGACTACACATCCGGCCGCGTGTTCGCCGATGCGGTGGCCCATTCGTTTTATCCGATCGATTTGCACTACGAAGGTGGCGTGACGCCGAAGCACCTCACCGAGGGTGTCGTCCCCACGATCCCGGTCCGCGCCCTCATCCCGAAAGCCAGTAAAAATCTCCTCGTAGCTGGCCGCTGTCTCAGCAGCGACCAACTGGCCAACTCCGCGTTACGCGTGCAGGCCTCGTGCATGGCGATGGGCCAAGCCGCGGGTGTCACCGCCGCGCTCGCCGCCCGAAGTGGCGTGACGCCGCTGCGGGTGCCCGTGGCGGACATCCGCCGCGAGTTAGCCAACCACGGCGCCATCGTGCCGAAGGTGGCGTAGCCATCGGTCATCGGAAACGCGCCGGCCGGACGCGTTTTCAGAATGCGCTCGACAGTCCGGAGCTGGGATTCGATGCAGTGTCCGCCGACGCCCCCATGCCCCCGCCCGACCCCGAATCCGCCCGCTGGTTTGCCGAACACGTGCAACCGCATGAGCCGATGCTGCGCGCGTGGCTCAAGCGGCGTTTCGCCAACCAGCTCGATATCGACGACCTCGTGCAGGAGGCCTACGTGCGCGTGCTGCGTGCCCGCGAAGGCGGCAAACTTTCCTCGCCCAAGGCGTTCCTCTTCGCCACGGCGCGCAACCTCGCCCTCGACCGGCTGCGGCGCCACGAAATTTCTCGCACCGATTCTTTGGGGGAAATCGACAAGCTGCACGTCTTGGATGAGTGCGCCGGTGTGTCTGAGACCGTCGCGCGCAATCAGGAACTCGCCCTTTTGACCGAAGCCATCCAGTCACTGCCCGCCCGGTGCCGCCAAATCCTCACGCTGCGCAAGCTCTACGGGCTCTCGCAGCGCGAGATCGCGGAGCGCCTCGGCCTGTCCGAGAGCACGGTCTCCAACCAGATCACCATCGGCATCGAAAAGTGCACCGATTTCTTCGCTGCCCACGGTGACGGCCCCGGCTCCCTGCGATGAATCCGCCGTCTTCCGACTCTGGCGAACAGCAGGCCCGGCGCGAGGCGGCCGCGTGGCTCACGAAGCACGACCGCGGTCTCACCGCCGCGGAGCAGGACGAGTTTTTTCAATGGCTCGCCGCCGACCCGCGTCACGGCGCGTGGTTCTCGCGGCACCGCGAGGGTTGGAATCGCCTCGATGCCATCGCCGATTGGCGACCCGAGCACGGCACCGAGCCCAATCCCGATGTTCTGGCCAAACCGACCGCTCGCCCCCGTTGGCTGCGCCCCGTCGTGCTTGTCTCTCTGGCGGCCGGACTCGCCTTGATGGGCTCGGCTTGGTGGCTCCGTGCTCCCGCTGGGACTCCGACCGTAGCTCGCGCTGAGACCGGTGGCTACGAGCGCCGGGTGCTCGACGATGGCTCGATCGCTGAGTTGAACCGTGGCGCCGAGATTGAGGTCAACTATACCGCCGGTGAACGCCGCGTCACGCTGCGCCGGGGCGAGGCGCACTTCATCGTCGAGAAAAACCCCGCCCGCCCCTTTGTCGTGCTGGCGCGCGGCGTCGCCGTTCGCGCGGTGGGCACCGCGTTCAACGTTCGGCACGATGGTCCCGCCGTTGAAGTGCTGGTCACCGAGGGCAAGGTGCAGGTCTCACCGCCCGCGCCGACTGTGAGTGCCTCGTCCGTCCCGCCGAGCCTGCCTCCTCCACTCGTCGCGGCCGGGGAAAGCGCCCGCGTGCCGGTCGCCGCCGATGCTGCGCCGCAGGTGACCCGCACGACGGCGGCGGCATTGGCGCGCTTGCTGGCCTGGCAGCCGCAACTCCTCGATTTTTCCTCTGTCCCCCTCGCCCAGGCCATTGACGAGCTGAATCGCCGAAATCGGATCCAAATCGTATTGGCCGATCCGGCCAGTGCGCGCGTGCCGATTGTGGCCTCCATCCGATCCGACAACCTTGATGGGTTTGTCGGCCTCGTGACTCGTGCCGTTGGATTGCGCGCCGAACACCGTGGCGACTACGAGATCGTCTTGCTCCCCGTCAGGTAGTCCCGGCGGCCATCGCCCGCGGCTCTGTCGGGATGGTCCCGAAAATTTCCTACGATCGCTTGGGGTCTTTGGTCGTCTCAACCGTCTTGGAAGCAGACCCCCTTCCGATTCCGTAATGTTTCGTTTGTCGTTACCCTGCCTACCCCCGTTTCTAATCCGCGCCCATCTCGCGCTGCGGTTGCTCGTGGTTGCCGTTGCCGTCCGACTTTCCGTGCACGCCGCCATCGCACCCGACGAGCCTCGCCAGTTCGATGTGCCCCCGGGAGAGGCGACGGAGACCCTAAAACTCGCGGCTCAGCAGGGTGGGGTGGAGATATTCTTCCTGGCCGCCACGGTTCGCGGCGTCCGCACCCCCGCGGTCCGCGGAGCTTACGTTCCGCGCGAGGCGCTCGAACTTCTCGTCCGTCAAACCGGCCTCGCCCTCTCCCGTGATGAGCGCAGCGGCACCCTGACCGTCAGCCGGGTCTCCTCTTCGGCGACTGCTTCCTCACGTGCCCCTACAACTCCTTCCGACATGAACCCCACCAAGAAAACCTCCACCGGTTTGCTCTCCACCGCCCTCGCGCTGCTCTCGGCCGGTCCGGCGGCCGCCCAAACCGCCCCCGTCACTGCAGGCACCGACACCGCGGTTGCACTCTCGCCCTTTGAGGTCCGCACCGACAAGGACAACGGCTACGCCGCATCGAGCAGTCTCGCGGGCAGCCGTTTCAATACTCCTCTGCAGGACATCGCCTCGCCAATTTCGGTGATGACGAAGGAGTTTCTCAACGACATCGGCATGGTCGACCTCAACCAAGCGCTTGAATACGGTCTCAACACCCAGACCGATATCGATCCCACCGGTAACGGTCGCGTCGGCGCCAACGCCGTTTCCTACAAGACCCGCGGCATCGGCGGCGGTGGCCGGGCCCGCAACTATTTCGCGACCGGACAAAACGTCGATTTCTACAACACCGAGCGGCTCGATTTCTCCCGCGGCCCGAACTCCATCCTCTTCGGCCTCGGTTCACCTGCGGGCATCATCAATTCGTCGACCAAGTTCGCGCGCATCGGCCGCGATTTCAAGGAGGTGACCACCCGCATCGGCAGCTTCGACGACCATCGCGTCACGCTCGATTTCAACGAGAGCATCAACCCGCGGCTCGCCTTCCGGGCCAACCTGCTGTGGGAAGATACGAAGGGTTATCGGGAATTCGAATTTGAGAAGAAAAAGGGTCTCGCCGTCGCTGGCACCTGGCGGCCGTTCGCCAAGACCCAGCTGCGCATCGAAGCGGAGAAAATTAACCGCGATCAGAATCGCGCCCGGCCGTTTGCCCCGGTCGATCTCTACTCCGTCTGGCGAAATGCCGGCAGCCCTGCCTCCGGGTCCGCCACCACGTGGGGCACCGCCGCCGCGGGCACGAGTGCCACGACCAATATGCTGGTGCTCAACAGCGGTCCGCTCGCCGGGCAGGTGTTTTGGAACACCGCCGCCCAGGGTTTTCGCACGTCAAACGGCCCCGCCACGGTCACTGGCCTCAACACCGCGAACTTCGTCCTCGATTGGAACCTCGCCCCGCGTAACTCGAACTTCGCCGGCCCCGGCCCGCGCATCAACTCCCGCGCGGATATCGGAGGCATCTACCTCGAGCAGCAGATCGGCGACAACCTCGTCGTCGAAATCGCCGGCTCCACCGAATACGAAAAGGCCACCCAGATCGGCTACGTGAACTTCGGCCAGATCGGCATTCGTTACGACGCCAATGCCTACCTCCCGCAATATAACGCGGCCGGTGCGCTTACCGGCACGGTGCCAAATCCGAATTTCGGAAAAATGTTTCTCTCTGCCCTGGGCTCGACCGGCAACAATAGCCACGTCTTCCGTCAGTCGTATCGCGCCGAAGGGCGCGCCACCGTCGGCTACAAACTCGATTTCGCCAAGGTTCTCCCGGCTAACGAAAAGCTCGGCCGTTGGCTCGGCCGCCACCAACTCGGTTATCTTTACGCCGACCAATACCGCGACGGCGACAGCCGCACCCAGCGCCGCGTCAACGTCTCCCCGCTGCGCGCGGGCGGACCGACTTCGAACTTCTTCATCGCTCAAAATCACGTCGTCGAGGGCAGCTATATCGATCCTTTCAGCAGTAACCGTGCGGACCGTGGCTTCCTCGACATGGATCAGTTCAACGTCCCCAACCAGACGATCCGTGGTAACAACGCTTTCGCCGTCCAATCGGAGCTGCGCAATGTCGCCTGGACTTGGTCGAAGACCGCACAGCTCACCCACATGTTTGCCAGCCAGAGCTATTTTTGGCATGATCGCATCGTCGCGTTATTCGGCTGGCGCCGCGACACGTCCCAGTCCTACGGCAGCACCCAGACCGCCGATCCCATCACCGGCGATGTGTTTGGATTTGTGCGCGACTCCCGTCCTTCGGGCATCTCCGTCCTGAGTCCTGACGGCAAAACGAAAGGCGACACGTTCACGCGTGGCGTCGTGTTTCATGCCTGGCCCGGTCTCCTTTCGTTCTACTACAATCAGGCTAGCAATTTCGTCGGCAACGCCACGAGCGAGGTCTTCGGCGTGCGGAACAACCAGATTTCCGTCGGTAATCGCAAGGGCCGCGGCGAGGATGGCGGGCTCAAACTCGATTTGTTCGGCGGTCGGGTCAGTGCGCGCATCGGACTTTTCCAGACTGACGACACCAATCAGGGTGTCGCGTTCAACGGGGTGTATCCCACCTACATCAACGGCATCGCGGATGCAATTTTCACTGCCAGCCGCGCCACCAGCGGCGCCCCGGTCGTGGTGGGCGGCACGACTGACATCGTGCAGCGCGACGTGCGTGATTTCAAAAGTAAGGGCCTCGAAATGGAAATCACGGCGAACCCAACGCGCCAACTTCGGCTCACGGCGAACGTTTCTCAGACGAAGGCGATCAACTCGAACCTGTTTCCCTATGTCCGCGCCTATGTCGCCGCCAATCGCGCGCAGTGGGCGCAAAACTCCACAGCTCCGATCAACCAGGCGTCCTTCACAGGCACCGCTGCGACGGTTGGCGGAGTGCTCGCGCAGATCGATGCGCAGCTTGTCGCCGATCTGGCGTCCGACGGCCAGCGCCCCATTCGCGATCGCGAATGGGCTGGCAACGCCTTCGCCAACTACACGTTCGCCAACGACACCTTCCTGAAGGGCTGGGGCGTCGGTGCCGGCTTGCAGTATCGCGGCCCCTCGCTCCTCGCCTATCGCGTTTACACTGACGGCCAGCCGGCCTTCACGCCCGTCTACACGTCGCTCAACGCGCTGGTGACTTACCGCACGCGCCTCTCGAGCAAACTTAACCTGAAGCTCCAGTTGAATGTCCAAAATCTACTGAACGATCTCACTCCTCAGGCGCTCGCTGGCGGCCAGCCGCCCAATCTCGCGACCAATACCCTGCCGCTGATCAGTGGCGTGGCCTACACGGTTCAGCTCCCCGAGCCCCGCACCTACGCCCTCACTGCCACGCTCGAGTTCTAGCCGGCACGCGCGGGCGCGGCGAGCCTCCGCACACCACTTCATGCAACGCCATTATCGGTCCCTCGCTTTCGTCGCGCTCCTCGCTCCGATCTTCCTCAGCGCCCTCGTGGCCGCACCCCGCCGCCCCAACGTCCTCTTCATCGTCGCAGACGATCTTTGCACGCACGTCGGCGCCTATGGCGACAAGGTCGTGCAGACGCCGCACTTCGACGCGTTGGCGGCGCGTGGAGTGCGCTTTGATCGCGCCTATGTCCAATACCCCGTCTGCAACCCGTCGCGGAATTCCTTCCTCTCCGGCCTGCGCCCCGACACCACCCGCATCTACGGCAATGACACCGCGCTCCGCTCCACGCTGCCCGAGGCGGTGACGCTGCCGCAGCGATTGCGGGAGAGCGGTTACTTCACCGCGTCGATCTCGAAAATCTTTCACGTCAGCCAATGGGATCCACGCCGACCCGACGACAAACCGGGCACGTGGAAACTCGACGACGCCCGCTCGTGGGATTTTCGCGTCAACACCAAGCCCACCGAACTCGGTGCCAAGGGCGATCGCCTTCACCTCGCCGGCGGGCCCCAGCCCAACGACGTGCTCAACTACCGCCTCATGGCCGAGGGTGACGACGACGATCAGGACGACGGCCAGGCGGTGCGCGACGCCATTGCGCTCCTCGAAGTAAAACGCGACCAACCGTTCTTCCTCGCCGTCGGTTTTCGACGTCCACACGCCGCATGGATCGCGCCGAAGAAGTATTTTGACCTCTATCCCCTCGACTCGCTTCGGCTACCTGATCCGGGCTCGCGTGAGGGCGTTCCCGCTCTCGCGTTTACCAATCCCAAGGCCAACTACGGCGTCCCCGAGGACATGCTCAAGATGCTCCAGGCCTACTACGCGAGCACCACGTTCATGGATGCCCAACTCGGGCGGCTCCTAGTCGCCCTCGAGCGCACCGGCCACGCTTCGGATACGATCATCGTGATGATCGGCGACCACGGCTGGCACCTCGGCGAACACGGCCTCTGGCACAAAGGCACCCTCTTCGAAGAGAGTGCCCGCGCCCCGCTCGTGATCGTCCTGCCTGGCGCCCAAGGCAACGGCCGCGCCACGTCGCGCATCGTCGAGTTCGTCGATCTCTTTCCGACGCTCGCCGATCTCTGCGGCGTGCTGACGCCGGCCGGTCTCGCGGGTGTGAGCCTGCGGCCTTTGCTGGAGAACCCTTCAGCTGCCTGGAGCCGTCCCGCATTTACGCAGGTGCAGCGCCCGGGCAACAAGATGGGCCGCTCCGTGCGCACCGAGCGCTGGCGCTACACCGAGTGGGACGAAGGCCGCGCGGGCACGGAGCTCTACGATCACGCCGCCGATCCCGGAGAGCAGCGCAATTTGGCGAAAGATTCTTCCCTTCGTGCTGAGATCGCTAGTCTGGCCCGACTGCTCCGCGACCCGACCCCGGCGCCGCCTCCATGAAACTTCTCCGCATCGCCCTGTTGTCCGCCGTTTGCGCCCTGGCTGGGGCCGTGAGTGCGGCCGGCCTGCCGCGACCCAATATCCTCTTCATCCTCACCGACGATCAGGGCTACGCCACGCTCTCCTCCTACGGCAATAAGCTCGTGGCCACGCCGCACCTCGATCGTCTCGCGGCGGAAGGCATGCGCTTTACCGACGCCTATGTGATGCCGCAATGCACGCCGACGCGGGCTGCTTTGCTCAGCGGCCAGCATACCGCGCGCAACGGCATGTGGCACGTCATCCCTTGGTATGGCTCGCCGTGGGCTCGAATGACGGAACCGGCGTTTCGCGAACAGTTCCCGCGGGAGGCCTACAATCTGCCCAAGGGCCTGCGAAGCGCAGGCTACGTCACCGGCACCGCCGGCAAGTGGCATCTCACCACCGGGGCTGATGGCGATTACAACGGCCTCAAACCGGCCGCCGGCGCCGCCTATGGTTTCAATTTTGTCGCACCGCGCGGTCCCGGCAGTCCCAACGAAGGCGACAAACAAGTCGATTACCTCACCGCGCAGGCGATGCAGTTCATCGAGGCGCACCGCACGGAGCCGTGGTTTTTCTACCTCGCGCATCACACCATCCACGGAAAAGTCAGCGCTCCGGAATCGCTCGTAGCCAAATACCTCGCGCAGGGCGCCCCCGTCGTCGGCCTCGGCAACGCCACCTATCGCGCCGCGATCGAGCACCTCGACCACTCCGTCGGCCGCCTCCTTGCGAAGCTCGACGAACTCAAGCTCCGCGAAAACACGCTCGTCGTCTTCCTCAGCGACAACGGCGGCGTGAATCGCTTGTTCGATGCCAAAGACTTCAAGGGTGAAGGTGCGGGCCGTATCACCACGCTCCGCGTGGCCGAGCTGCAGTTCGACAACGCTCCGCTGCGCGAAGGCAAAGGCAGCGCATACGAGGGCGGCATCCGTGTGCCCTGCCTCGTGCGCTGGCCCGGCCAGATTCGGCCGGGCTCGGTCGAGGCGACGCCCGTCCATGTCGTCGATTGGTTGCCCACCCTGTTGGCCGCGGCCGACTCCGCGCCGCCGGCCGGCTACGCGGTCGACGGAGCGAATTTGCTACCGCTTCTCCGCGGCGGCGCTCTCCCGGTCCGGGCGCTCTACTGGCACTTGCCGCTCTACGATCTGCGTTGGGCTGCGACACCCAGCGCAGTGATCCGCGAGGGCGACTGGAAACTCATCGAGTCGTTTGGCGACTACTTTGATGAGACCGACACCTATCGCCCGGTCGGCCGCGTGGAATTGTTCAATCTCCGCGACGACGTGGGTGAGCGCCACGACCTCGCCCGGACGGAACCCGTCCGGACGGCCCGCATGCGCGATCAACTCCGGTCCTGGCTCAAATCCGTGCCGGCCGAACTTCCGGTGGAAAATCCGCGCTACGATCCCACCCGGGCATTGCAGGAAACTTCACAGCGGCCGAAATCGTGAGCCCCACCTTACCCCTCGTCGCATGATCGCTCGCACCTGGCTCGCTTGTTTCGCTCTTATCATTGGATGTTCCTTCGGGTCCTCCGCCGAGCCGGTTGTGGCCCGCCGGCCCAATGTTCTCTTCATTGTCGCCGACGATCTCGGCTATGGTGAACTGGGCAGCTACGGCGGACGCGACATTCCCACGCCGCACCTCGATGCTCTCGCGGCGGGCGGCGTGCGTTTCACCCATGGCTATGTGACGGCGCCGTTCTGCGCCGCGTCGCGCGCGGCCCTGCTCACGGGGCGCTACCAGACGCGTTTTGGTTTTGAGTTCAATCCCATCGGTGCGAAGAACGCCGCGCCCGGCATCGGTCTCCCCGTGGCTGAGAAAACTGTCACCGATCGTCTCCGTGATTCCGGCTACGCGACCGCCCTTGTCGGTAAGTGGCACCTCGGTGGCACAGCGGAATTTCACCCGCAGCGTCGTGGCTTCGACGAGTTTTTCGGCTTCCTCCACGAGGGCCACACCTACGTGCCGCTACCTTGGGAGGGTGTCGTGTCGTGGCTGCGCCGGCGCGCGCTGCCCGACGGCGGCAAGGGCCGCTGGACCTCGCCCGATGGCCGCATCGTTTGGAGCACGCACCTCAATAACCACGAGCCCGACTACGACGCCGACAACCCCATCCTGCGCAATAGCCAGCCGGTCGACGAGCGCGCGAATCTCACGGATGCCTTCACGCGCGAGGCCGGCAGCTTTATCGCGCGCCACCGCGCTCAGCCGTGGTTTCTCTACCTCGCCTACAACGCGGTCCACAGCCCGATGCAGGGGGCCGATGCCTATCTCGCGAAATTTGCTCACCTCCCCGACCTGCATCGGCGCATTTTCGCCGCGATGCTCGCGCACCTCGACGACAGCGTTGGTCGCCTCGTCGCGCAGCTCCGCGAGCAGGGCCTCGCGGAAAACACCCTCATCGTCTTCCTCAGCGACAACGGCGGCCCCACCCGCGAACTCACCTCGTCCAATGCTCCGCTGCGCGGCGAGAAGGGCCAGCTTTACGACGGTGGCATCCGCGTTCCGATGATCGTCGCTTGGCCCGGCCGCATCCCGCCGGGCCGGACGCTCGCGCAACCCGTGATGGCCTTCGATCTCACGGCGACCGCGCAGGCTGCCGCCGGCGTCGCGGTCGGCGAAACGCTCGACGGCGCCAACCTCCTCCCTCTGATAGTCGGCGAGACGGCCACCGCCCCGCACGAGGCGCTGCACTGGCGCGTCGGCAAAAAACACGCGCTACGCGCCGGTGATTGGAAAATCATCCGCGACAACGGTGGCAGTTGGGAACTTTACGATTTAGCGCACGATATTTCCGAGAAAGAAAACCTCGCTGTGCGCGCACCTGATCGCGTCGCTGCTCTCGCTGCCCTCTGGGAAAAATGGAACGCCCAACAAATCGAGCCGCGGTGGCGTTGATCGCCCGGGCCCTCGATCCACGGCCCGCCATCACGTGCACAGCCGCCAACCCTTCTGAGCCTCTTGCCCGATGAATCTTCGCATCATCACTTCGCTCTGTTGGGTCGCGGCCTTGGCCTCGGCGATGGGCGCTGATCCCGCTGGGCCGGCCTTCAAGGTCGCACCCGGCTTCACGCTCGAAAAAATTTATGCCGTTCCGCGCGAGTCCCAGGGCTCGTGGGTGGCGTTGGCTCCGGATGGGGCGGGTGGACTGCTTGCTTCGGACCAATACGGACCACTCTATCAGGTGACGTTGCCGCCGCGTCTTGGAGAGGCCGTCACGGCCCGCGCCTTGCCGTTGCCGATTGGCGGAGTGCACGGCCTCACTTGGGTGGGGCGCGATCTCTACGCCGTCGCGGCCCAGAAAAATGTTTCCGCTACCGGCCTCTACCGCTTGCGCGATACCGACGGCGACGGACGCCTCGACCGCGTTGAACTGCTCCAAGCGCTCGAAGGCGATGGTGAGCACGGCCCCCACGCCGTCGTGCCCGCGCCCGACGGGCGTTCGCTCTACGTGCTCGCCGGCAATGCCACCCCTCCGCCCCCGCTCGTCCGATCCCGCGTGCCGGCACTCTGGCGCGACGACACCCTCTTGCCGCCGGTGCCCACTGTCCTCGGCAGCGAATCCAAAGGCCGGCTGGGCGGCGGCTGGGTGGCCCGCACCGACCTCGAGGGCCGCGCGTGGGAACGCATCGCGGGTGGTCTCCGCAATGCCTACACCCTTGCGGTCGATCCCCGCGGCGAACTCTTCACGTTCGATTCCGATACCGAGTTCGAAATCAACCTCCCTTGGTATCGTCCCACGCGGGTGCTGCATGTCGTGAGCGGCGCCGATTTTGGCTGGCGCGGCGGCATTGCCAAGGTCCCGGAAGACGGGCCCGACGGTTGGCCGGCTGTGTTGCCGCTCGGGCTCGGCTCGCCCACGGCCGTGTTGTTTCCACGTGAGGCCCGGTTGCCCGCTCGCCTTCGCACCGCCTTGTGGGTGGCGGACTGGAGTTACGGGCGGATCTTGGCCCTGCATCTCGCACCCGCCGGAGCGACGTTTCGCGCTACACCTGAAGAGATCGTCACCGGCGTGCCGTTGCCCGTCACCGCCCTGTGCGTGAATCCCGCCGACGGCGCACTCTACGTCGCCACCGGCGGACGCCGCACCCAGTCCGCGCTCTACCGGCTGACTTGGTCCGGGGAACCGGGCGCCCGGGTCGCGCCGGCGTTGCCCCCGCCACCGCCGGAGGTCGCAGGACGCGCAGCTCTGGAAATGTTTCATGGGCACGTGGCCACCGACGCCGTTGGCCGCGCCTGGCCTGCGCTCGCTTCGACCGATCCGCTGGTGCGCCGGGCGGCACGCACGGCCCTCGAGTCCCAGCCTCCCGTCGCCTGGGCCCAGCGCGCCCTCGCCGAGCCCGCGCCGCGCCCGGCGCTCGCTGCCCTGTTGGCCTTGGCTCGCGTCGACGCCGCCGGGCACCAGGTCGGCCTGCTGGGCGCGTTGCAGCGGCATTTCACGCCCGCACTTGCTCCCGACCTGCGCGACGAAGCGCTGCGGGTGCTGACCTTGACCCTGATTCGCGGCGGAGAGATTTCGGCCGAAACGCGCGTGACGTGGGCGGCGCTCGTATCGCCGCTGTTTCCGAACAATGCCCCCGTCCGCAACGCTCGCCTGCTCGAGTTGCTGGTTTTTCTCGACGCACCGGAGGCGCTGGCGCGGGGCTTCGCCGCGCTCGCCACCGCACTGACCCATGAAGCCCAGCTTGATCTCGCGCGCACGCTGCGCGCCCGCAGTGGAGCGTGGACGCCGGCCCAGCGCGCGCGGTATTTCGACTGGCTCCGGACGACGGCCGGTTGGCGCGGCGGCGCGAGTTTTTCACTGCTGTTGAAGGAACTGCGCAAAGAATTCGTCGCCAGCGCGCCCGCCGCCGAACGTCCCGGCCTGGAGGCCTCGTTGGCTCCGGCGCCAGCCGTCGCACCGGGCCAGTCCAGCGACCGATCGTTCGTGCGCGCTTGGACGGTGGACGAGCTGGTGGCCGGCACCGCGACTGTTACGGGACTGCGAGACCCAGCCCGAGGCCGGCGCGTGTTTGCCGCCGCCGGCTGCTTCGCCTGTCACACTTGCAGCGGTGAAGGTGGCGCCGTCGGGCCGGATCTCACGGCGGCTGGCAGCCGTCTGGCGCCCCGCGACCTCATCGAAGCCATCGTCGACCCCAGCCGCGAGATCGGCGATCAATACGGCACCTCCGAGCTCGTCCTCCGCGACGGCCGCCGCCTCACCGGTCGCATTATCAATTACACTGAACAAGGTCTCGTCCTCGCGGAAAACCTCTTCGATCCCGCTCAAGGTGTGCGACTCAAGGAGGCCGACGTCGTGTCCGTGACGGCGTCCAAGATTTCGCTCATGCCCGCCGGCCTCTTGGATCACTTCACCGCCGGGGAGATCGCCGATCTCCTGGCGTTTCTCCGGCCGCCCCGCGGGCCTTGAAATTTCCCGGAATTGCCGGCCTCCTGCTCAACACATGCTGCGCGTTACCCTGATCGTCTGCGCGACCGCCCTGGGCACGGCTCCGTTGTTCGGTGCATTGTCGACGGATCCTGAGGTCCATTTCGTGCGGCGTGTCTGGCCGCTGTTGAAAGAGAAATGCCTCTCCTGCCACGGCGATGATGAGGCCAAGATCAAGGGCGGGCTCGATCTGCGTAGTCGCACGGAGCTGATGCTCGGCGGCGATAGCAACCGTCCCGCAGTCGTGCCGGGAAAGCCAGACGAGAGTCCGCTTTGGCTCGCCGTGCACCGCGCCAGCCAGGACTGGAAACCGATGCCGCCCAAAGAGCCCGACCAGCTCTCGGCTCAACAGATGGGCTGGCTGAAAGAATGGATCTCCGCCGGCGCGCCCTGGCCCGACGCTGCGCAACAAAAACAAATCGCCGCGGCGCACGCCGAGCAATGGTCTGCCGAAGACGGCCTGGTCGTGAAAACCAGCGGCGGCCTCTCCGCCGACTGGACCAACCGTCGTTACCAGCCCGCGGGCTTGTGGGCCTACCAGCCGGTCAAAAAACCGACGCTCGTCCTCCGCCCCGGCGAGCACCCGATCGACGCCTTCCTCGCTGCCCGTCTTCCCGCCGGCCTCCCGCCCGCGCCGGCGGCCGATGCCCGCACGCTTCTCCGTCGGCTGACGTTTGATCTGACCGGCCTCCCGCCCACGCCCGCCGAGGTCGCCGCTTTCGCCCCTGACTACGCCCGCGACCCAGACGCCGCGACCCGCGTCGTCGTCGATCGCCTCCTCGCCAGCCCGCACTACGGCGAACGCCAGGCGCAGCACTGGCTCGACGTCGTGCGCTACGCCGACAGCAGCGGTTTCGCCAACGACTTCGAGCGCGGCAGCGCCTGGCGTTACCGCGATTACGTCGTCCGCTCGTTCAACGCCGACAAACCCTACGACCGCTTCGTGCGCGAGCAGCTGGCCGGTGACGAGGTCGATCCCGGCGATCCGGAGCTGATCGTCGCCACCGGCTTCCTCCGTATGGGCCCCTGGGAACTCACCGGCATGGAAGTAGCCAAGGTCGCCCGCCAACGTTTCCTCGACGACGTCACCAACAGCGTCGGCGAGACTTTCCTCGCCCAGTCGCTGCAGTGCGCCCGCTGCCACGACCACAAATTCGATCCCGTGCCGACCCGCGACTACTACGCGATTCAGGCGACGTTTGCGACGACCCAGCTCGCTGAGCGCCCGGCCGCCTTTCTCCCGGTCGAAAACACCGCCGGTTTCGAGGAAAAGAAATACCTCGAACCGCGCCGGGCCGACTACCTCGCCACCCTGCGCCGGCTTGATGTCCAACTGCTCGGCGCGGCCGAAAGATGGTTTCAGGAGCGCGGCCTCGATTCCGCCCGGTGGCGCACCGCCGTCGAACAGGCGCGCAGCCAGGAGCGCGGCAACCAACGCCGCGAATTCGCCGGCGTCTTCGATGCCGCCCGCGCTGCCCTCACGCGCCAGAAGGTGCCCGAGGACCAGTTTCCTCCCAAGCTGGTCGGCTTCAGCCCGGAGGACTTCGGCAACGAGCGCGTCGCCCGCAAGGGCCTCGAACGCCTTAAGTGGGAGTTCGACCGCTACGAACCCTTTGCCCACGCCGTCTACAATGGGCGCACGCCTGAGCTGAAAGGCGTCTTCAATCCGCTGCGCATGCCCGCGAATCGCCTGACCGAGGGCGAACTCGAGCAGACCTGCATTCTCACCTACGGAGATCCTTTCGCCCTCGGCGAAAAAGTCGCGCCCGGCGTGCTCAGCGCGCTTGGCGTCGCCCCGCCCGCGCCCGTGCCTGACGCCATCGAGGGCCGCCGCCGGGCGTTCGCGGAGTGGGTCGCCTCCGCCGACAATCCCCTCACCACCCGCGCCATCGTGAACCGCGTCTGGCTTTGGCACTTCGGCCAACCGCTCGCCGGCAACCCGAATAATTTCGGCAGCACCGGCAAACGGCCCACGCACCCCGAGCTCCTCGACTGGCTCGCTGCCACCTTTGTCGAGCAAGGGTGGTCGTTCAAAGCGCTCCATCGCCTCATCCTGACCAGTAAGGCTTACCGCCGCAGTTCCTCCCATCCCGATCGCAAACTCCTCGCCGATAAAGATCCCGCCGGCACGAGTTACGCCGTGTTCTCGCCCCGCCGTCTCAGCGCCGAGGAACTGCGCGACGCCATGCTCACCGCCACCGGCGAACTCAACCCGACCCTCGGTGGTATCCCGAATCGCCCGGAGATGAATCTCGAAGCCGCCCTGCAGCCACGCCAGGTGATGGGCACCTTCGCCTCCGCCTGGATTCCCAATCCGCTTCCAGCCCAACGCCACCGTCGCAGTCTCTACGCGCTGAAAATCCGCGGCCTCCCCGATCCCGCGATGGAAGTATTCAATCAGCCGACCCCGGATTTCTCCTGCGAACGTCGCGACGCCTCCACGGTTACCCCGCAGGTCTTCAGCTTGTTCAACGGCGCCACGAGCCACGCCCGCGCACTCGCGCTCGCGGCCCGCGCCGTGAAGGAATCGTCCTCCGATGCCGAGGCGATCACTCGCTGCTTCGCGTTGACCTATGCCCGCGCACCGAGCGCCGCCGAGATTAACGCCTGCCTCGCGCATTGGCGCAGCATCGCCGCCCTGCTGCCCACGGAGGCTCCGCTTATGCCCCCTCCGCCCCGCGAGATCCGCCGCGAAGCCGTCGAGGAAAACACCGGCGAGAAATTTATCTTTCAGGAGAACCTGCACGCCAACGCTGACTTTGTGTCCGATCTCGCTCCCGCCGACGTCCCGCTCCGCACCCGTGCCCTCGCCGATGTCTGCCTCGCGCTCTTTAATTCCAACGAATTCGCGTATGTCGACTAGCCCGTTCTTCCCCTGCGCCGGTTCCCGCGCCCTGCACGCCCCGACCCGTCGCGAGTTCCTCTACGGCCTCGGCGCCAGTCTCGGCAGCGTGGCGTTCTCCGCCCTCCTTGCGGACACCGCGCGGGCCGCGGAAAAATCCAATCCCCTCGCGCCCAAGCCCGGCCACCTCCCGGCCAAGGCCAAGCGCTGTATTTTTCTCATGATGGAGGGAGGTCCCTCGCACATCGACACGTTCGATCCGAAGCCGACGCTCGCGAAACTGCACCTCCAGGAATTCACGCGGGCCGGAAAGGAAAAATCCGCGATGGAGAGCGGCAAGCGCTACTACGTCCGCAGCCCGTTCGAGTTCATCAAGGCGGGGCAGAGCGGCGCGGACATGGCCACCAACTGGTCGCATCTCGCCAAAGTCGCCGACGACCTTTGCTTCTACCGCGGTTGCCAGGTCGACAGCGTCAATCACCCGACCGCCATGTATCAGATGAACTGCGGCAACCGCTTCGGCGGCGATCCCGGTCTCGGCGCCTGGGTCAACTACGGCCTCGGCTCGCTCAACCAAGACCTCCCCGGGTTCATCGTCTTGCCCGAGGTCTCCTATCCACAGGGCGGCGCGGCGAATTGGAGCAACGGCTACCTCCCGGCGAGTTTTCAGGGCACGCCACTCCGCGCCAAGGGCTCGCCCATCCTCGACCTCGCGCCCCCCGCCGGCGTCACGCCCGAGCGCCAGCGCAAAAACCTCGATCTGATCGCACAGCTCAACTCCGCCCACGCCGCGCAGCGCCCCGGCCTCGATGAGCTCGCCGCGCGCATGGACAACTACGAGCTCGCCTTCCGCATGCAGATGCAGGTGCCCGAGACGCTCGACCTCTCGAAGGAGGACGAGAAAACCAAGGCGCTCTACGGTATCGGTCAGGACGCCACCGATTCCTTCGGTCGCAAATGTCTCCTCGCCCGCAAACTCGTCGAGCAGGGCGTGCGTTTCGTGCAGCTCTACAACGGTTCCTGGGACAGCCACGACTACATCGAGCGCGCCCACGGCAACCTCGTTCGCGGTGTCGACCAGCCCATCGCCGCACTCATCACCGACCTCAAGCAGCGCGGCCTCCTCGATAGCACGCTCATCGTGTGGTGCGGCGAATTTGGCCGAACCCCCGACAACGGCGTCCGCGGCGGCACCGCCTACGGCCGCGACCACAATCCCCATGCGATGACGATGTGGCTCGCCGGCGGCAGCGTGAGGGCCGGTCATACCATCGGCGCCACCGACGAGACCGGGATGACCGCGGTCGACAAGGTTCACCACGTCCGCGATCTGCACTGCACGCTCCTGCGGCTCCTCGGCCTCGATGACAACAAACTCACCTATTACCACGCCGGCCGTTTCAAGCAGCTCAGCCAGTTCGGCGGCCAGGTGATCCCGGAGCTGATCGCCTGATCGGGCGTCGCTACCCGATCGTCCGGCGATCGACCTCTTTATAGGAACGGAACCCATCCACGCCGCCAAGCGAACGGGGGCGTGGGCTTCGTATGATTTGGTTGGGTAATCAAATTTCCCCACGCGCGGCCTTTTCGAGAATTCCCTTCAGCACGGGCACGAGCTTACCGGGTATTTCTCCGGCATCGCTGATTTCAACCCGCGTGTAAGACGCGAGATCGAAGGGAACCTTTGGGTATTTGGCATGAGGATGAAAAAGGAAGACCAGCCGCCCTTTGTTTAGGTGCTGGAGGGCAAATCCGGCCTCGGCGAATACGTTGGGCCGCAGCCCGCTCAAATCGGCAATGATGATGTCGGCACTCTTGATCGCCTCATACATCGAGGGGTGAATCAATTGCACGGGCTCGGTTTCCGAACCCAAATCCTTTAGCTCAAGCTTTTGGCCAATGCCTGCTTCGAGTTGGTTCAAACTGATGACGATTTGATCCTTCCGGGCGGTTGCGAGGGTTACGTGCACTCCATCACTTGCGCGGGGATACCGGTCCCAGAAAAGGTTAAGCAAGCGCTGGAACGCACCAGTCTTACGCCCTTTACGGTCTGGTGCGCCAATACCTCTATTCATAAATTTTCACTTAAGCTCCCCGCGGTTTCGGCCGAGCGTGTGACGCGAGTGGACTCCGTCTGAGGTCGCGGCATAGTGTCGGAACTCGGTGTAATGTTCGACCGAAACCTCCCTCTTCCCCCGTCCTTTCGATGATCCGTTTTCCTTTTCGCGGTCTGATTTTATTGCTGGTGGCCTGTGGGACCGGCGCGGGTGCAGCTCCTCCAGGCGAGGACGCCATGCTTCTGCGGCGCGTGGCGGATGAGGTGATGCGACAGACGACGCGGCGGCTGATCGACCGTTCCACGGGGCAGACGTTTACGGAAAGCGCCGCGCTGCCGCTGAAACCGGAGATCAGTATCGAGAGCAAATTCAACGCGTGGTTCTACCAAACGTGGCTCCTCACCGATGGCATGCGCCGCGTGGCGGGTGCGCTCGATGAGGCCGGCTATCGGAACTACGGAGAGCAGAATCTCGCGTTCATCTACGCGCACCTCGACTACTTCCAGCGTCAGCAAGCCGCCGGGATGAAGGCGGCCCCGGTGGGTGATGGCGCGCTATCGCCGATTGGCTTTCATTTTCGGCTCACCGATCTGTGGCACACCGGACTCGCGCCGCTGGTCGTCGAACGTTTCGCAGAAACGAAAGACCCGCGCTACGAACCCTACCTCGCGCGGATCGCCGAGTATCTTGGAAAATCGCCGCGCTTGCCTGACGGCACCTTGCACCGGGCCCGCGGCCGCTTGATGGCCGATGATCCCTACATGACCGTGCCTTACTTGGTGCGGATGCACCGTCTGACCGGCGAGGCCCGTTACCTTGATGACGCTGTGCAACAAATCCTCGGCACCCACCGCCTGCTCTTCAACGTCGAGCGCGGCTGGTATCGGCACGCGTGGGATGTGAAGGCGCAGGCGCCGCTCGGCGAATTTTGGGGCCGGGCGAATGGCTGGATGATGCTCACGGAAGTCGAGTTGCTCGCTGCGTTGCCGGTCTCTCTTCCCGCCCGGGCCAAGGTGCTGGCGGTCTTCGTCGCTCACGCCGAGGGCCTGCGTCGCTCCCAAGATCCGGCGGGCGGCTGGCATCAATTGCTCGATCAACCCGCATCGTGGATCGAGACCTCGTCCACCGGCATGTTTGTCTACGGCCTCGCCCGCGGGGTGAACGAAGGCTGGCTCGACCGCTCCTTCGCCGAAACAGCGCGACTGGGTTGGGGCGCTTTGAAACAGAAAGTAACCGCCGAAGGTGATATCGTGGATGTGTGTGGGTCCACCGACGTGGGTGATGTGAGCTACTACCTCAAACGTCCGCGGTTGCAGGGCGACCTGCACGGCTTCGGGCCATTTTTGCTCTCGGCCGGAGAAATTCTGCGGATGAAGCGTTGATCAGCGGCGCCGGGCGGCCAGTAGCTCATGCACCTTGGCGACGACCCGGTCTTCGGCGTCCGGCGCGAAGGGCCCCGGGTGGTTCAGAATGCGGGTGTTGGCCTCGCCGCCTTCGTAGCCGCCCTCGGCGATCACGCGCTTGCTCCCGAGGTAGCCGAAGTAGTCATTGGAGTAGCCCGCGACCCACACTGCCGCCGGGCCGGTGAGTTCGCGTTTCAGGCGCAGCGCGTAGTCGATCACCGGTTCTCCGCCGAGGGCAACGAGCGTGAGGTCGCCGCCGAATTGCACGACCTGCACGGGGCAGGCGAGGGGAGCGGGGCGATCGCCGCGGCGGAGCGAATCTTGCAGCGCCCGCGCGCGCTCGAGCACGGGCGGTGTGTGCTCCGGTGTGCGGTAGCGCGCCAGTGCGGTGCCATCCAGTGGTGTGTAGTCGAGCTGCGCGTGGCCGTAGGCCGAGCGGAGGGGCGGCATGAGCGTCCGCGAGCGCGTGGCGAGCGCGGTGACGACGGCGTTGGCCAAGGCTCGGCCGTGCTGGCTCGCGAGGTCGTCGGGCGATTGTCCCGGGACCATCGCGCCGCGGGGGTAGGGGTTCTGATCGCCGGCACAGCCCATGAGGAAGAGCGCGGTCGCGCCTGGATAGCTCGCCTCGAGAAATTTCTGCGCGTGGCCGGCGTAGTCGCCGCTGATCTGGCTGCCGCCGAGCGTGGTGTTATGGCACGCGTAGCCAAAGAGGAGCGCGCGAGGCTTGCCGTCCACGCCGGTGATTTTGAGGACCGGCACCTCGTGATCCACCGGGCCGGCCGGATAAGGGTTGTTGGTGATCGTGCCATTAGCCTCGGGGCGACGGCGGTTCATCGCGAAACCCGCCCGCGCAGTGCCGAACTCCAGTCGCGCCGGAGCCGCGGTCTGCAGGCTCTCGCCGATCAGGTCGAGCACCGCCTCGCGGAGAAACGTTTCGAACGCCTCGACGGCGGCGAGGTCCGCCGGTTTCGCGTTTTGACGGAAAGCGCGTTCGAGCATCATGCGGTCGGGCGAGACCTGCGGACCACTGTGGGTGTGCGAGGCGTTGAGGAGAAGCTCGTGCGGCTTCAGCCCGAATTTTGCCGCCGCAGCCTTTTCGGTGTGCGCGCGCAAAGCCGCCGGCACGCCGATGAGGTCGAGGGTCACGATGACCAAGCGCCCGCCCGCGCCGTCGTCGAGCGCGAGGGCCTTGCCGTGGAGATCGAGCGCCACTCCGTTCGAAGGCGCGGTGCGGTTGGCGTAGCCCGCGAGCCAGATCGGGCCGGGCGGCGTGAGCGTGCGCGTGGCAACGCCGACACGCCACGGCAGATCAGCCGCGCGAGCCGTAGCGGCGCCGCCCGAGCACAACAGGACGGCAACGAGACACAAAAACCGGAAGTGTTTCATGGGGAGGGGCGGGGGAGGCGGGTGTTCTTCGTCGGTCGTCGGGCCCGACACAAGCCGCCGGTGCGTGCGGGGGAAAAATCCTTTGCGGTGGCGGTAGCCGCGACCCAGCGTTGGCCGTCACCCCTTCCCCGATGCCCCTCGCTTCCTCCGTCCCGCGCCTTCGACGCGTCAACCTGTGGCTCGCCGCGCTCGTGTGTTTCGCGGCTGTCTCGCTCACCCGTGCGGCCGACTCGGCGCGCCCCAATATCCTCTTCATCATTTTCGACGACTGGGGTTGGCAGCACGCCGGCGCCTACGGCTCGACGTGGGTGAAGACGCCGCACTTCGACCGCGTGGCGCGCGAAGGCGTGCTCTTCAAGAATGCGTTCACGTCGAATCCCAAGTGCAGCCCGTGCCGCGCCACAATCCTCACTGGGCGCAACACCTGGCAACTTCGCGAGGCCGTCTCGCACAACGGCATGTTTCCCTCTGGCTTCGAGACCTATCCCGATGTCCTCGAGAAAGCCGGCTACGCCGTCGGCCTCACCGGCAAGGGCTGGGGCCCGGGCGATTTCAAGACGCTCGCGCAACGCACCCGCAATCCCGCCGGGCCGAGCTTCGACGCCGTGAAGATCGACCCCATCGCGACGGGCATCGGGCGCATTGATTACGGCAAAAACTTCGAGGCCTTCCTCGCGCAGCGTCCGAAAAACCAACCGTTCTGTTTCTGGATGGGCTTTCACGAGCCGCACCGCGGCTACGAACTCAACTCCGGCGTGCGGCTCGGCAAGAAGCTCAGCGATGTCACCGTGCCGCCCTATCTCCCCGACACGGCGGTCGTCCGCGGCGATCTCGCCGACTACGCGATCGAGGTCGAGTGGGCGGATGCGTTCATCGGCAAGGCACTCGCGACCCTCGAGGCGAGCGGCGAACTCGAAAACACCCTCATCGTCGTCACGTCCGACCACGGCATGCCGTTCCCCTACGTGAAGGGCCAGATCCACGAGGACGGTTTCCGCCTGCCTCTCGCGATGCGCTGGGGCAAGGCGATCAAGCCTGGTCGCGTCGTCGAGGATTTCATCAACGTCCGCGATTTTGCTCCGACCTACCTCGAACTCGCCGGACTTCCCCCGCACCCACAGGTCACTGGCCGCAGCCTCACCGGCATTTTGCGTTCGCCCGCATCTGGTTGGATCGAAAACCGTGCTGAAATGCTCGTCGGCAAAGAGCGCCACGACATCGGCCGGCCCAACGACCTCGGTTATCCCGTGCGCGCTTTGCAGACGAAAGACTTCCTCTACGTGCACAATTTCCATCCCGACCGCTGGCCCGCCGGCAACCCCGAGACGGATTTCGGCAACTGCGACCCCGGCCCCACCAAGGAATTCATCAAGGCCCTCGGCGGTCATTTCTACGATCTCTCCTTCGGTAAACGGCTCCCCGACGAGCTCTACGACCTGCGCCGCGACCCTGCGGGCGTGAACAACCTCGCTCACGATCTCGCCTACGCCGCCACCTTGGATACGATGCGCACGCGCATGATGAAACTGCTCACCGAAGAGCAGGACCCGCGCGCGCTCGGCCAGGCCGCGATCTTCGATACCTACCGCTACACCGGTCCGCGCACGAAAAGCTACGAGGCCTGGCTCCAGGCCCAGGAAGCGAAACTCGCCGGCGCGCCTGCGCCCGAGCCGCCGCCCGGCGCGAAGAAAGCCGGCAAGAAGAAGGCCGGCGGCGCCACTCCGGATTAGCCCGACAATTTCCTCCGTCTCCATTCTTCCCCTTTCTCGTTTTCGCCCCGTCGCCATGGCCTCCCGCACCCCGCTCAACCGCCGCCGTTTCCTTCAGCAATCTGCCGCCCTCGCCGCTGCCACGTTGGTCGCCGGACGCCTATCTCCCCGCCTGCACGCGGCCGGCGAGCCCGGAGTGGCGTTTCGCAGCGCCTGGGATCGCACGCCCGACCGCGTTTGGCTCGGTGCGGAGTATTGGGCGAATCCATTGCAGGACTGGCGGGTCGCCGGCGGACGCATCGAGTGCGTGAAAGCTGCGGCCGACCGCAACGTCCACGTCCTCACGCGTCAGCTCGCGAATCGCACCGGCACACTCGATCTGCGGGTGCGCCTTGGCCGCGTCGGTGGCGGCACACTCGCCGGCACCGGCTCCGCGGGTTTCCGCGTGGGCATCCTCGGTTCGCTCAAAGACTACCCGGATCTTCACGACTACCGAAACAACCTTTGGCCCACGCCGGTGAACGCCGGCTTTACCGCGGGCTTCACGGCCGACGGAAAACTTTTTCTTGGCCGCCCCACCGCGCCCAATGCCGTCGCCCTCGACCTCGCGCGCGAGTCGCTCGAACTCCACCTCGCCGTAGTCCCGGCTGGCGAGAGCTACACCGCCACGCTCACCGCGGCCGATTCCGCCGACGGCCACGTGCTCGCGACCGCTACCATGAGTGGCCTCGCTGGCGATACGCTCGTGGGTAACCTCGCCCTCGCGTGCAATTTCACCTTCGGCGCACCTGCCGGAGCGGGCGCCGGCGCCAACGCCAAGGGCAAAGCAAAAGCCAAAGCCACCGCGAAATCCGCCGATGCCTCCGCCGGCCCGGGCCCCGGCCAGTTTTGGTTCAGCGACTGGCGCGTCGCCGGCTCAAAGCTCTCCGGCAACGATGCCCACGTGTTCGGCCCCATCCTCTGGTCGCAATACACCCTCCACGCCGGCGTGCTGAAGCTCTCCGCGCAAATGCCCCCGCTCGGCACGGCCGACTCCGACACCGTGCGACTCCAGTTTCAGGAGCCCGTCGGTGGCGCGTGGAAAACTGCCCGCGAAGAAAAAATCCACCCCGATGCCCGCGTCGCGCTGTTCCGCGTCGAGCGTTGGGACGCAACACGCGACACCCCCTATCGCCTCGCCTACACGCTGCGCGCCCGCGATGGCGGCGCCGGCACCGAACATTATTGGACCGGCACGATTCGCCACGACCCCGTCGAGCGCGACGAACTTTCCGTCGCCGACGTCTCGTGCAACATCCACACGATCTTCCCGAACGTCCCGCTCGTGCAGAGCATGACGAAGCTCGACCCCGACCTCCTCGCGTTCGTCGGCGACCAGTTCTACGAAAGCACCGGCGGCTTCGGCACGCAGCGCGCGCCGCACGCGCCCGCCGTGCTCGATTACCTGCGCAAATGGTATTTCCACGGCTGGACTTGGCGCGACCTCATGCGCGACCGGCCCAGCCTTTCCCTCCCCGACGACCACGACGTGTATCAGGGTAACCTTTGGGGCGAGGGCGGCGAGGGTCAGAAGACCACGCAGGAAGCCGGCGGCTACGAGTTGCCCGCCGAGTGGGTGAATGTCGTCCACCGCACCCAGACCGCGCACCATCCCGACCCCTACGATCCGCTCCCGTCCAAGCGCGATACGATCAACTACTACGGCCCTCTCACCTACGGCCGTGTGAGTTTCGCGGTTCTCGCCGACCGCCAGTTCAAATCCGCACCCGAGGGCAAGGTCCCGCCCACCGGCGACCGCGGTGATCACGTCATCAATCCCAACTACGATCCCAAGACCGCCGATCTTCCAGGGCTCGAACTGCTTGGCGGAAAACAGGAGCAGTTCCTCCGCGACTGGGTGCTCGACTGGCGCGGCGCCGATATGAAGGCCGCGATTTCTCAGACCGTGTTCACCGCCATGGCGACCACGCACGGCGGCAATCACGAGATCCTGATGGCCGACTACGATGCGAGCGGCTGGCCGCAGACCGCCCGGCGCAACGCCCTGCGTGAGCTGCGCAAGGCTTTCGCCGTCCACCTCGCCGGCGACCAGCACCTTCCTGCAGTCGTGCACTACGGCCTCGACACGCACCGCGACGGCCCGGTGGCCTTCGCCGGCCCCGCCGTTAATGTCGGCTACCCGCGCTGGTGGGAGCCGGCCAAAACCGGCCGCAACAAAACCACCGGCAACACCGCGCTCACGGGCGATTTCCTCGACCACTTCGGCAATCCACTGACCGTGCTCGCCTACAAAAACGGCCCCTACGAGCCGCCGCGCCCCGTGCTCGAATCCGTCAACGCCAAGACCTCCGGCCTCGGCCTCGTGCGTTTCAAGAAATCCGCGCGCACGATCACCTTCGAGTGTTGGCCCTATTCCGCCGACGTGACGAAGCCCGGCACGCAAATGGAAACCTGGCCCCTCACCGTCGCTCAAGCGGACAACTACGCTCGCCGCCCCGTCGCCCACCTGCCGAGGCTGCGCATCAACGGCGCCACACAACCCGTCCTCCAGGTCTTCGAGGAAAAAACCGGTGAACTCGTCTACGCCTACCGCTTGAGCAGCCCCACCGTGCGCCCGCCCGTGTTCGCCACCGGCACCTACCGCTTGAAAATCGGCGAGCCTGACCGCGACCGCTGGGTCACGCTCGAACACGTGCCGGCCAGCACCGAGGGATTGCCGGATTTGTTCGTCGCGCTCTGATTTATCTGCGCCCGCGCCCGAACGCGATTTTCCTCTAACGGAGCCGCCCCCGTCGCACGTCATCCTTTCTCCGACCAACCTGCCGTCGTCCTCCTGATTTTTCTTCGATGCGTTTTCCGCCCCGCCTTCTACTCCGTGCCGCCCTTGCGCTCGCCCTCTGGTCGTCCGCGCACGCCGAGTTTCCCGCCCCGGCCAATTCCGGCGGCGCGCCGCACCTCACGCGTCCTGCCCTCACCCCGGAGGAGGCGCTCGCCAAGCTTCAGCTGCCCCCCGGCTTCAAGGCCACTGTCTTCGCCGCCGAGCCCGAAATCCAGAATCCCATCGCAATGACGTGGGACGCCCGCGGCCGGCTCTGGGTCGCGGAAAACTACACCTACGCCGAGCGCACGCTGAAATTCGATCTACGCTACCGCGATCGCATCGTGCTTTTCGAGGACCGCAAGGGCGACGGCCACTTCAGCTCGCGTCAGGTATTTTCCGAGGACCTCCAGCGGCTCACCAGCGTTGAAGTCGGCCACGGCGGCGTCTGGGCCATGTGCCCGCCGCAATTGCTCTTCATTCCCGATCGCGATGGCGACGGCGTGCCCGACGGGCCCGCCGAGGTCGTGCTCGATGGCTTCACCATCCCCACCGACAACTACCACAATTTCGCCAACGGCCTCCGCTTCGGTCCCGACGGCTGGCTCTACGGCCGCTGCGGCGCCTCCGCCCCTGGCGAACTCGGCGCCCCTGGCACTCCCGCCTCCGCCCGCGTGCCTCTACGCGGCACGATCTGGCGCTATCACCCGCAGCGCAAAGTCGTCGAGGTCCTCAGTTCCGGCACCACCAATCCGTGGGGCCACGATTGGGACCGCCACGGCGAACTCTTCTTCATCAACACCGTCAACGGCCACTTCTGGCACGGCATCACCGGCGCTCACTACGTCCGCCCCCACACCATCGATCCCAATCCCTACACCTACCGCCTCATCGACCTCCACGCGGACCACTGGCATTTCGATACCGCCCAAGATTGGACCAAGTCCCGCGACGGCGCCGCGAACGCCCTCGGCGGCGGCCATGCCCACGTCGGCATGATGATCTACCAGGGCGACAACTGGCCCGCCCCCTACCGCGGCCGCCTCTACACGCTTAACTTCCACGGCCGCCGCGCGAATGAGGAGATCCTCGAACGTTCCGGCTCCGGCTACGTCGCCCACCACGGCACCGATGCCTTGCTCTCCGGCGATCCGTGGTTTCGCGGTCAGGAAATCAGCTACGGTCCCGACGGCGGCGTGTTCGTCCTCGACTGGTCCGACACCGGTGAGTGCCACAACAGCACGGGCGTGAACCGCCTCAGTGGCCGCATCTACAAGATCACTTACGGCACGCCGCCGCCCGCCAAGTTCCGCGATCTCGCCCGCGCCTCCCTCGACGACCTCCTCGCCCTCCAATCGCATCCCAACGAATGGTGGGTCCGCCAAGCCCGCCTCGAACTCGCCGCCCGCGCCGCCCCCCCGCGCGGCCTCAATGCCGATCTCCGTGCCACTGCCGCCCAGCTCCGCACGAATTTTGCCATCTCCCGCGACTCCGATCCCGTGCAACGTCTCCGCGCGCTCTGGTCTCTCTATTCCCTCGGCGCGGCCGACGAGGCCTTTCTCCTCGCCCGCCTCCGCGACCCCGATGAACACGTCCGCACGTGGGCGATCCGCCTGCTCAGCGACACGTGGCCCCTCGACACCGTCATGAGCCAGCGACCCGCCCGCGCTGCCACGGCGCCCGCTCCTGCGGCTCCCGTCCTCGCCGAGTTTAGCCGCGTTGCCGCCAGCGACCCCTCCGGCCTCGTGCGCCTCGCCCTCGCCTCCGCTCTGCAACGCCTCCCGGTCGAGCAACGCGCCGCCCTCGCCACCTTCCTCGTGCGCCACGCCAAGGATGCTAATGATCACAACCTCCCCGCGCTGATCTGGTATGGCCTAATTCCCGTCGCCGCCGAGCGCCCGGCTGACCTACTCGCCGTTGTCACCGAGTCGGAGATTCCGCTCACCCGCCAGCTCATCGTTCGCCGTCTGGCCGAGGACCTTGAGAAATCCCCCGCTCCGCTCAACGCCCTGCTTTCCGCGGCCGCCGCCAAGCCCCCCGCGTTCGCCGCCGATCTCCTCGCCGGTCTCACCGAGGGCCTTCGCGGTTGGCGACGGGCGACCAAACCCGCCGCCTGGGACGCCTTCGCCGCCAGCCTCGCCGGTGCGACCGAGGCAACCGTCATCGCCCGCCTCCGCGACCTCAACGTCCTCTTCGGCGACGGCCGTGCGCTCGACGAGGTCAAGGCCCTCGCTCTCGACCCGAAAGCTGACGTCGCCGCCCGCAGCGCCGCCCTCCGCACCCTCATTGAAAACCGCCCACCCGACCTCCGCCAAATTTGCGAACAGGTCCTGCGCGTCCGTTTCCTCAACAGCGTGGCCGTGCGCGGCCTCGCCCAATTCGACGACCCCGCCCTCGGCGAAAAAATCGCCCGTGCCTACTCCAGTTTCCACGCCTCCGAGCGTCCCGCCGTCCTCGAGACCCTCGTTTCTCGCCCCGCCTTCGCCCGCGCCCTGCTCGCCGAGCTCAACGCCGGCCGCATTGCCCGCACCGAGCTCACGCCGTTTCACGCGCGCCAGATCCGCACGTTCAAGGATGCCGGCCTCGACACCGCGCTCGCCCAAGCTTGGGGCGAACTCCGCGAGCCTGCCGCCGACAAAGCCGCGCTCATCCTGCGCCTCAAATCCGACCTCACGCCCGCCGCTCTCGCCGCCGCTAACAAATCCCGCGGCCGCGCCGTCTTCGCCTCCCTCTGCGCCGGCTGCCACACCCTCTACGGCCAGGGCGGCACCATCGGCCCCGACCTCACCGGCGCCGGCCGCGACAACCTCGACTACCTCCTCGAAAACATCGCCGACCCCAGCGCCGTCGTCACCGCCGACTTCCGCATGTGCGTCGTGAAACTCAAGGACGGCCGCACCCTCAACGGATTCATCGCGACGAAGACCGCCCGCACCCTCGGCCTTCGCACGATGACCGAGACGCTCACGGTCGAGCGCGCCGACGTTGTCGCCATCGAGGAATCGCCGCAATCCATCATGCCCGAAGGCCTCCTCGAAGCCGTGAAACCTGAGGAGGTGCGCGATCTCATCGCCTACCTGCTGCACCCGACCCAAGTCCCATTGCCGTAATGTTGCCCGGACAGAAGAACCCCCGCCCTGCGCAACCGTCCGCGCCGTGGATTCACCCCGATCCGATACCGCCCAGTGGTTCGCCACCGAGCTCGCGCCCCACGAGCCCGCCCTCCGCGCCTACCTCCACGGACTCGTGGCCCCGTCCGACATCGACGATCTCGTGTAAGACTCACTCCTTTGCATCCGGACCGCTACGTGGGTGTTCGCCCATGCCGTCGACCGCCGCCTCGTCGAAGGAGCACGCACTGGCCGCGGTCAACTCATCGACTCCGAATCCGCCGTCGGCGGCCTGCCTCGCTGAATCCCGCTCCTTCCTCGCGATTCTCTGCTCTACTCCGCTCGTTACTGAAGTCCACTCTTGAACGGCCCGCCGCTTTCGCGCTGCCTCCCAGCACCGTCGTGATGCCGCCTCCCACTGACCAAGCCCGCTGGTTCACCGAGGAATTCAATCCTCACCGTGGTGCCTTGCGCGCCTATGTGCAGCGGGCGTTTCCCGGCGTGCGGGACGTCGACGATGTCGTGCAGGATTCACTCCTTCGCATCTGGACCGCCCGGGCGAGCCGCCAAATTGGCTGTGCCCGCGCGTTTCTTTTCAAGATCGCCCGCACCGCGCCCTCCGGATGATGACGGCGACGCTCACGGTTGAGCGCGCCGACTTCGCCGCCATCGAGGAATCGCCGCAATCCATCATAACCGAAGGCCTCCTCGAAGCCGTAAAATCCGAGGAAGTGTGCGACCTCATCGCCTACCTTCTGCACCCGACCCAGGTCCCGTAGCCCTCTGACTCATCCGAAATTCACATAAGCTAAAGACAGACTCAGGCGATAGCCAAAACAAAGGATGACCTGTTGATGGCCGGCCGCGGGCAATCTCTCCTGCGGCCAATCGGCTTCCTAACCGCAGTCGCGCAATACTTGGGCATCCTTGCCCGTCGGGAAGAGTGACTGACGCTGCGTGACATCGTTATACTCGCAGCAGGTGATGACGATACGAACTTCATAACCGAGTGCGTCGAACATTCGATGCACTTTTCTCGTTAGGACGCCACGGGACTGGCCGACGGATTGCCTCGCTTAACCGCCGCGGGCGCGTGACCTGCGCGTCCACGTGCACGTAGGTCGCGTCGACTGCGTAGGCTCCCCCGTCACTGCCTTCCGCGATATATGCTAGCACACGTGCCCAGATCTGGCGCTGCGCCCCTCATCGCCACCGGGTATTTCCACCTGCCGCCTTGGGCCCACTACTGGCAGCTTCCGCCACGGACAGCCAAGTTAGCTGATTCAGTGGCGGTAAACTACTCTATCAATCCCCTGTCCGACCGAAATCGTTCGCCGGACATAAGCATTGGCGGGTGCGGTTGAAAAGATGTCGCAGTCGAAGACTGAAGGCTCCGCGCGTCCTATTTCGTCGTTCTTTTCTGCCTCACATTAAAAATTTTTGCACTATCTCTGTCGGATTTTCCGAGCCCGCAGCGATAACTTATCGAACCTTCTGTTGTTCCCTACGACGCCATCGCCATGACCGATCACGACCTACTTAAAGCCTACGCCGCTCAAGGCCCGTTCGCGGAGAACGCCTTCGCAGAGATCGTCGCCCGCCACCTCAACCTCGTCTACTCCGCTGCCCACCGACAAGTCCCGCCTCTCGCCGACGATATTACGCAGTCCGTTTTCCGGGACCTCGCCCGCCGCGCGCGCGACTTCCCAGGCGGGCAACCTCTCGCTCCCTGGCTCCACACCGTCACGCGCCGCACTGCCGTGGACCTTATCCGCCGCGAGTCGCGCCGCGCCACCCGCGAAACCACCGCCGCCCAAATCGCCGCCACCGATGCAATGCACCTGTCTTCGCCCTCTCCTTGGTCTGCCATAGCCCTGCACCTCGATGAAGCTGTCGATGCTCTCCCCGCCGCTGACCGCGCCGTCATCATTCTGCGTTTCTTTGAATCCAAAAACTTCCGCGACATCGGAGCCACGATCGGTCTTTCCGACGATGCTGCGCAGAAACGCGTGAGCCGCGCCCTCGACCGACTCCGCACTGCCCTCACCCGTCGCGGCCTCACCGTCACCGCCGCCGGTCTCGCCACCGACCTGAGCGCCCACGCGATTCTAACCGCGCCCGCCTGTCTCGTCGGCGCGGTCAACAAGCTCGCCGCCACCACGCTTACCATCGGGCTCACGAACACCGCGGAGGCCGTCGTCTTGACTACGCTCCAAAAATCGCTCTTCACCGCCGCCTTGGTCGTCCTCGCCGGCACCGGCCTCTACGTGGCCCAAAACGTATCCAGCTACCGCGACGAACTGTCGCAAATCGAATACCGCTCCTTCACCCTCACCGCCGATCTCGCCCGCGCCCGCCACGAGCACGCGGCCACCTCCCGACGCCTCGCCTCAGTTGAATCCCAAATCGACGCCAACCTCGCCGCCACCCGCGCCATGGCCGCTCCTCCCGCCACTGATCCCGCGCTCGAAAAACGACTTCGCTCTTGGCTCGCCAACCTCGACTACTTCAAACAACTACTCGCCCAGCGCCCCGACCTCTCAATTCCGGAACTCCAATTCCTTTCGCCGGACGATTGGTCTAGTTTCGCCTTCAGCACCACCTCGGCGGCCGAGCTCGATACCGACGCCGGCTTTCGTAACGTCTCTTCGTCCCTGCGCCAAAAGGCTGAAAACCTTATGGCGCTGAAGCTTCATACCGCGCTCAAAGCCTACATCAAAGCTAGCAACGAAAAGTTACCCGCATCACTCGATCAATTGCTCCCCTATTTCGTCCCAGCCATCACGCCAGAACTGCTCAACCGTTACGAACTTCTCAGCTCAGCCACACTCTCCGCTTTGCCTGGGCGCAACAACTTCAATGCCATTATCAAGACCCACTCTGTCGTGGATCGGGAGCGCGACTTGATTTGGCTCATCGGAATCGATGGGGTGATTCCCCAACCTGCCAGGGCTCCTTGACGCGAATCGAACGCCGCCCTTTACCCATGCTTCGCCCGAATACCATCCTCGCCACGGCGCTCCTCGCCTCCCTCGTCGGCGCGACCGTCTACGGGGCCAGCATTCTGGCCGCCCAAAAAATCCAGCTCCAATCTCTCGCCGCCCGCATTGCGGACCTCAGCCAGCAGCTTACAGACGTGCGGAGCGAGCACCAATCCACCGCGCACGAAGTCCAACTCGCCGAAACGCAACTTACCCAGCTTACCACCCCGCTTCCAGCCACGCAGGCTGGGCCTCGCGACACCGAAATCCGAGCGTGGCTCGCTCGTGTCACCCAACTGCATAAGCTTCTTGCCGCTGACCGCTCTGCCAACATTCCCGAATGCAGCCTGCTCACCGTCGAAGATTGGTTCACCGTCGCCCGAACCGCCGCCTTCGAGACCGACGAACAGCGCCGTAAAGCTCTCGCCGCCCTTCGCATCGCCGCCAAGCGGCGCTTTGCTAATCAACTCTCCGTAGCACTCCGAAAATTCATGGAGTTCCACAATAACGCCCTGCCGGACGCTCTCCTCGATCTCGCCCCCTATCTCACCAAACGCGCCCAGTCCTCCATCGTCCCGCGCTACACAATCACCCACGATGGTAGCCTGAGGATTCTTCGTGGCGGCTGGATCATCCGCGAAGCCACCGCCGTCGATGCCGACTACGATTCGCGTCTCATTGTCTCCCCTGGCAGCACGATCTTTAGTCCCGGGCCCGCTGCGTGGATCGACGACTTCGCCCCGCGCATGCGCCGCGCCAAACAGGCCTACGCGGCCGCAAATCCGGCGGCACTGCCCTTAAATCCCGGCCTTGCTCAACTCGCCCCTTTTATCGACCCACCGCTTGCACCCGCCACACTTGAAAAACTCCTGCGAGCCGAGCGCGATCGAACACCCTGAAGCTCACCGGTGGGATCCTCGGCACTTAAGGGCAAGCATTAGGCCAACTACGGGGCTTCTTTCGAGTTTGGGTTAACAATCGGTCGGCCGGTCCGACATTCGGGGTTTTCCTCACCCAAACGTTCAATATTTCGGCCTAGCTTCGGCGCGACGGGTCGCTCGGCTATCCCACCAAAAAATGTGACATCTCGCTCAGCGTGTAAAACGTCGTCGTCCAAGATTATATCCTAGTGTAGTGTCCCTCAAATAAGTGCCATTATAGGTAGAGGGAGTCAGGAGGGAGGATGCCCCGACGAAGTGCATCCGTGGAGTTAGCGGCTGAGCAAACTGAGCAACTGGAACGCTGGATTCGAGCTGGAGCGACGCCGCAGCAGGTGGTGTTGAGAGCAAAGATCGTTCGCCAAGCTTCCTGCGGAAGCAGCGACAAACAGATCGCGGCTGATCTGAAGGTTCATCC